>NZ_JAIFAG010000002.1 GCF_020012125.1 Hymenobacter psoromatis | reverse complement strand
GGCGTTAGATACGGCCGCCCCCGTTGGCCACGAACTGCTGGCCGTTCACCCAGCCTCCCTCGGGGCCGGGCCGTGCGCACCGAGTTTTTGCTGCGCTACATGGACGACCAGGAACTGCGCAAGCGCATCGACGACCAGTTGGACAAGCTTAAAAGTACCCATACTTTCGCCCGGGCCGTGTTTTACGGCCAGAATGGCTAGTTTCGCTACGCGGGCAAGGAGGAGCAGCAACTCGCCGATGCCTGCAAACGACTCGTGCAGAACGTGATTGTGTGCTGGAATTGCTTCTACCTCACTCAGCAGCTCTTCCAGGCTCCGGCCGCCGAGCGCCAGGCCCTGGCTGATGCCATCACCCGGATGTCCCCGGTGAGTAGGCAGCATATCAATCTGCAAGGCGAGTTTGACTTCTCGGACGAGGCCCTTACGGAAGCGTTGCAGTTTGATTTAGGGGCGTTGCTGACCGTCGAGTGGGAAACGGATAACTCCACGCAACCCATGTAACATTTGGACCAAACTTTTAACCAAGGCCACTAATTGGAAGGCCGCCGCCCTGGCAGCCGTGGTGCCCCTGTTACTCGTGCTACTGATGCAGGCCCTGATGGGCTTATTTTCGCAGGTAGCGCATGGGAAGTATAACCATTTATTGAGCGTCGCGCAGACCGTGGGAGCCGAGCGGGACTACTAGGGATAGATTCAGCGGTTTAGGAAGCAGATGAGCACTACCAAAGAGATGCGCCAGACGACCCAGCAGCTTTTCCCCCCTTACGTGCCGGCAGCTCCGGCCGAAACAAAATAAACAGCTACTGTCGTCTCTTAATTAAACGACTGTCTAAATTCTACTGGCGAAAGGTTTGTCTTCGTCTTGAAAAGCTTACTGAACGATTGCGAATGTTCAAAGCCTAATTCGTAAGCGATTTCGCTAATGGAAAGTTGGGTTGTAGATAATCTTTCTTTCGCTTTCTCAATCAGTTTATCGTGAATGAGCTGCTGTGTGCTTTGTCCGGTTAGCGTTTTGAGCAAACGGCTTAGATAGCTTACTGATACGTTCAGGCTTTCGGAAATAAATTGAACGGTTGGCAACCCTTTTAAAATCAAATCGTCATTATTAAAATACTGGGCAAGCAGTGTTTCCAAACTTTCCAAAATCCGGTGAGCTGCTTTCTTGCGTGTCAGGAATTGACGTTGATAAAAACGTTCAGAATAACTTAGTAACGTTTCTACATGTGCAATGATGATATTCTGGCTAAAATTATCGATGTTGGAATGACACTCTTGTTTTATGTGTTGCACAATGCCATTTAATATTACTTCTTCTTTTCCGGAGAGGAATAATGCTTCATTGGCAGAATAATCAAAAAATTCATGTTGTTTGATTTTTTTTGCAAGTGGTGTATTCCATATAAAATCGGGGTGGATAAGCAGTATCCAACCTGATGGTTTTTCAGGATTTTTTTCTTCAATACTTTCAAACTTTAAAACTTGACTGGGCGACATAAAAAATAAGGCCCCATCATCGTCAAAATCGTAAAGTTGTTGTCCATATTTATACTTCATGCCTTTCATGCGTTTCAACACGATAAAATAAAAATCAAATACTGCATTTATAGCACTGTGGTTCGGCACATGGGCATCGTCCAGTATGATTACGCTAATCAAAGGGTGTTCGGGCTTGGGCAAGCCTCTTAACCGATGAAACTCGCTGATTGATGTTATTCTAACCGGTCTTGTATCCGTCATAAATAAGAATGCAAATTATTTCAATTGGCTGTTTATCATTTTGTCAAACATTTTGTCTGACAAAAACCTTTTTAGTAACAGGGTAAACTTCATCATAGCACCGCCCACATACCGTGTTCTGGGAGTATTTACTTCTATACCCTGTTTAACGAGTTTAGCAACTAAAATAGGTTCGGGATAGCATTTCACTGTTTCCGGGCTGTAGAAACTGTTATTTACCTTGTTTGCCAATTCCTTGTACACTGTGTTGCCGGAAACACGCATCAGGTAGTCACTTGATAGGGCTGCTATTTCCGTTTTGGTGCCGCCCGGTTCGATTACAATGACATCAATGCCAAATTGTTTTACTTCATTGCGAAGCGCATCGCTTAAACCCTCTAAGGCAAATTTACTTGCGCTATACCATCCACTCATGGCAAGACTAAATTTTCCGTTGACAGATGAAATATTTACAATTTTTCCATACTTGTTTTTTCGCATAGCAGGTAACACCAATTGTATCAATCGGGCCACACCAAACAAATTTAACTCAAATTGGGATTTTGCATCAGAAATAGGCGTATCTTCCAAAGCACTAAAATTACTTGAGCCTGCGCTGTTAACTAAAATGTCTATGCTTCCTGCTTCTTTCAAAATTTGTTCAACACACCCGGCGAGGCTTTCTTCTTTGGTAACGTCCAATGAAATCGGCTTAATACCGTATTTTTTCAACTCCTCCATTTTCTCTGTTCTTCGTGCAGCACCATACACATGGTAGCCGTTCTGCGCCAATAAAACGGCGGTTGCTTTTCCTATTCCTGACGAAGCCCCTGTAACCAATGCTGTTTTCATGTTGCGTCTCTTTTGTTAGTGCAAAATTAAGCTGCGGAACAAGCACGGATGTAACCGCTTTTGACAACCTTGTAGCCAAAAATGAACCTGTGAACAATGGTTGGCGAGCATGAAAAAAGTGTGGGGCAGTTGGGCTAAGCAACTATCGGGAGGGCTTATGTTGGCAGTGGCCGGAAGCTGAGATAGTGCTGCCGGAAACAAGCCTCCCATTCCTAGTTAAGCACCTTGGTGCGGGCCTGCAGGAGGAGGTGCGCGCCTTTTTTAGTCTACTGCATTTGTTGCCGCTTCAAGAATCGCTTGACCAGCAACTGATTGACCGCTGACTCGACAAAGCCCGTGGAAACGCGTTCGCCATAGTGGGGTGTTGTAACGGAAAATATTGAAATTCGACGGGCTATGCGGTCGGATAATTTGTCTAGCGAGAAATTAAAAGCTAAGTATGCCCAATTAAAGGTTAAGGTCAAAAGCCGGTAGCCAATAACGGTATCCAACTCGAGGCCTTAAACCGGAAAAGTACCACGCCGGCAGCTAGCCGTATCGCAAGCTCAAACCCGCACGGATTCTGAGACCGACCCTGTAACGTAGGTTATGATAAACTAATACCCCTAACTACCTGTGTAATAAATAGTTTATAATGGTATAAACGTCTAAAAAATGTCGCGGAATACTATTTTGTACTGAGTTAACGTGTAAAAAGCAGCGAACCAACCCGCAAATTTTATGCTAAGGAAACACTATTTTAAAAGCAATTTTTCACTCACCCATTCTCCATTTTACAGCACCTTACGCTACGTAGCAAGCCCTTGAGTTAGCACTGCGATTTCGGCCTCAATGGTGGCAGTACGCGACGCTTTTTCTTGCTCGGAAAACAAGTTAGTCGGTGCCTCTTCCTGCACAAACTTCAGGCGCTCCTGCGCATCCCGAAGCTGCGCATGTGAAGTGGCTGCCGCCGCCCGCGAACCAGCACTTTTAGGTAAGACACTAGGCGCGGCCCCCAGCACTTGGTATACAGGGAGCACGGCTTTAAGCTGGCTGAGCGTATAGGCCGGAAGCGACTTAATCGGCTTGCGGCTAGCCAGGGCAAGGCGCACATCATGCAACACTTTGGTAACGGCTTGATAAGCAGTCAAGTCTTTGACGTTCTGCAACACTTCACGCGCCTGGTACTCCTTGAGCTCAAAGTCAAGCCGCAGGCGGTCATATAGCGCCGGCAGTTCCCGGTAGGTCGCCTCCAGCATGCGGCGAAACTCCTCAATCTCCGTCAGAGTCAGCACCTTCTTGGCTTTTACCACTGGCAGTAGCGGCTGCTGAGTACTGGTCATTTTAAACACCAGTGCCTCTACCCGCCGGCCGCGGCGCTGCAGGGTTACGGCCACCTCCCAGCCGATAGCCCGGAACTCCTCAATCGCGGGCTTAAGCACGTAGCGGTTAAAATCGGTCCAGTCGGTGTATTGCTCAGAGTTTTCACCAAACAGCCACTCCCGCAGCGTGTCAAACGGCAGCGGTTCCTCCCAAGTCTGGTTATGGTAACTGCGCATAATCCAGAACAGCCGCTGGCTATGCGCATTCTTGAGCGTGAGCAGCGACTCCAACTCCACGGTCGTGAACTTTCCAGTTAAATCCAGCAGGTGCTCCTTTAGCCGAGGGTTAAATTCCCCTGTTATCAGGTTGGTGCCCTCATCAAGACTTAGGATGTTGAACAGAGAAATCGCATCGCGTCGCTTCTTGCCATTTTTGAGCGACGTATTGATAATGGGCTGGGTCAGACGCGTCTGAGCCGCAGCTAGTTCTGTGTACTGCTTACCCCCCGTGTTACCGCCCCGCGTGATGTCGTTAAAGTGAATGCGAAACGACAGCGTATCCTGCTTCTGATGCAGGCAGCCCAGAGCTAGGGCAAAAATGCGCGCCTCTACATTGTTGAGCGCTAGGGGCGAGCGCACAAAGGTGTTGCTCAAAAAGGCAACCTCGTGGAGCTTAGTTTGCAGTCCGTTTAGGGTTCCGTTCATAGGGTAAACCGGAAGATTGGCCGTTGATACCGGAAAAGGTACGCATATCTTCCGGTTTGAACGGCCGATTTTCCGGTTTGAACGGCCGATTTTCCGGTTCGCAACGGCCGATTTTCCGGTTTGAACGGCCGATTTTCCGGTTCACAGCGGCCGATTTTCCGGTTCAATCTCCACAAAAATCTAATATCCAATGCGTTATGAGCCCCTAAAGAATAAAGAGTATTTAAAGAAGCTTTAAAAAATTTCAAAACAAGGCGAATCGAATTTTTTTCTTTTTTTAAAAGGCTTTTAGAAGGCCATCCGTAGACAAGCGGTCCGGACGGCGCAGAAAAAAGCTGCGCAAGGTGGCCGATTCATGTATGTACATAGATTGCCATGCTTACCCTCTTTTTCGCAGCCATTCCACCGCCTATACCTTCTCGCTCACCAAGTCATCTTTACTCCTGTGAGGGCCGGGCTCCCCATGCTACTACCTCCCCTACCACACTGTGGCTAGCGGCCAAGCACCTCCCCAGCCAGCCGTGCAAAGCGGGGTACACCCGTTCGTCCCCACCCCTCCCCAAGCAATTACGCCAAAACCGGCCCAACAGGCCACTATCAGCACACAACATACAGCCTTACCCCAGCGCACGGTAGGCGAAGCGATAGGATGGCGCTGCGCCCATGACAGCGGCTCGCTACCCAGCCAGGTGAGCAGATGGGCATAACCAGGCAGCCGGCGTAATTTCTCCCCACGGCAACCCCGCCTCTCCCCTACTCTAGCTCGGCTGGGCTACTTGGTGCGGCGTTTCTGACGGCGACTGAGTTCGGCTTGTTCCTTGGCCGCCAAAATAGCTTCCTGTTCCGGGGGCAGCGGCTCGCGCGCTTGGGCTTTATCCTGCAGATAGGCCACCAGCGCGCGTTCCAGTACCTCCTGCAGCGGCAGCCGGGCCATGTACGCATACGTAAACCACTCGCGGAACACGGCGGGCGGCAGGTTATTGGTGAATGGGATACGCAGCGGCTTTTCCTCCACGCTTATCTCTTCCATACGTATAGTACTTATGATACTTTCATTACGTATTGTACTGGCAGAAGCATCCCGCAACGCAGGTTGCGGGGGAGCCTGCAACCGCGTTACGGAGGGGTGCAGAATATCGTCGTGGCTGGCCGCAGGCGAAGCCAGCCGCACTGGGGGCATTTTCTTAGGTGGCATCGGATAAGTGGAGGCGGGTAAGAAATTCGTCCGTAAGCGCTCGGTAGTCACTGGCCCCGTTGGAGTTGGGCGCCCAGTCGTAGATAGCCTGCTGGCCTGCCTGCGATTCGTCTAGCGCTACGTTTTCCCGGATAGTCTGCTGCATCACCAACTTGCCGAGCACTGGGTCAGCTTCGAGCGCGCGGGCGTATTGGTGATGCAGTGCCTTGCGGTACGTGCGGGCATACTTCGTAAAAAAGATACCCCCGATGCGCAGGTTCGGGTTGAAGTTGCGGCGGATGACTCCGACCATCTCCACTACTTTGGTCAACCCCTCGCTATTAAAGAAATTGGGCTGCAACGGGATAAACACCGCCTCACTGGCCACCATTGCCGACACAGCCAGCGTGCCCAGGTAAGGCGAGGTATCGATGAGTACAAAATCAAGCTGTGCGGGCAAGGCCGGCAGACCGGCGGCATGGGCCTGGCCACCAGCCAGCGCGGCAGCGAGGTCTTGGAGGACATTGCGAAAAAACCACCCGTAATCCATTTCCTGTCCCAGCAGCTTTTCCTGCCTCGTAAGGTCTTCGCCCGCCGTAATGCAGTACAGATTGGGCGCGGCGGTATTGAGTTGCGAGCGCAAGCCGCCCCCAGTGTCCAGGGCGGCCGCCAGCGACCCCGGCACGGCCGGCAGCTCCGCAATGGTGGAGCTTGCGTTGCCCTGGGGGTCGGCATCTATCAGCAAGGTCTGGTAGCCAAGCTGTGCCAGCCGATGGGCAATGGCCAGAGCAGAGGTGGTCTTGCCCACGCCGCCCTTGCGGTTGGCAAACGTGATGATGTGCATAGAATATTGAGAATACTGTTGTGGAAACAAATGTAAAGTATACGTACCATATTTTCAATCCTTATCAAGTTTATGAAAAATATGATACGTATCAAACTTATCATAAGTTTGATACTGATAGCGTACTTAGTGCGTAGCGGTTGCAAGTGATGCCTGACAGCATATTTTGTAAAAATACAATGAGCTTTATCTATACAACATTCTGACAGTTTGCATAATAGTATTTGGTAAGCACGTAAGTGCCATGCCTACGATACAGATGGCTTATTCAGATTCCATTTCTGTATGTACCGTACGTATAGTACGCTTCGAAAGTGATAAGAGACCTCGTATACTTGTGAAACATATTGTACGCATCATAAGTATGGTACTTGCGGCACGTCGTTATTTGCGTAATTCAAAGGGTACTGACCGGCTTATCAAAAGTTGAAAAACGGCGTAAGTACAACAGGGCATTCAAGACGGAGGTCCTAAGCATCCGGCTGAAGTGTGCCGAGTAGTAGCACTATTTAGGGATGAACGGGCTATGGCACACACTATTTATTGGGGTGTTGATAAGCAAAGAGGGCACCCCCCAACTCAGATACACACCTTGCCGACTTTCATCGTTAGGGTCTTACCTGGCAACGCATTTTCCAGCATGTGGACGAAGTGATGGCCTTAACGCTCGTTTTCGCTAGCCTCTTTCGATGACTATTATCCCACGCTACGCCTACGACACATCTTTGCCTTCACCAACATTGAGGCTGCTTAACTCACGAGTCGTAGGTTTTCCCTATACACTGCTGCTACGCTTATGGGGCAACTAGCAGGTCGTAGCCGGTAGCATCGACATAGCTGATTTTGGCGGGGTCGAAGGCGTCCAGAGCTTGGGTGACCCACTGCTCATCAACCGTATCCTGATAAGCGAGCAGATGCACGGTGGCTGTCTGGTCGGGGTTGAGGCGTAGCAGCCGGCCGATACGCTGGGCGGCCTTGCGCTCGTTGCCGAAGGCGTGCCAGATAATGCCCACCCGCAGATTCGGGATGCTGATGCCCTCCGAGAGCTGGGCCACGCAGGCCAGCCGCTGGATGTCACCCGCGTTGAACTTGTCCAGGTTGGCCTGGCTGTGCTTGTTCTTGGAGTGATAGGTATGGGTGGCTTGCGCTTCGGCCTGCTGCTGATTGCAGGTGAAGAGCAACACCTTCTCCGTTTGCTGACTGGCCAGCCAGCGCATGTAGTGACCCTTACCGGGATAATTCATCAGGGCCTGCATGCGCAGGATGCGCAGCGTCTCCACCGGCAGCGGGTCCTGGGCAGCATTAGCCAGGCGCTTGCTCCAATAGGCGTAGTTCTCGCGCTCGCTGGTCGTGAACTGGCTGCCGGCCTTGGTGGTGAGCACGTAGTCGCGTTCAGTGCGCAGCGGCATGCGGTGCACGACCAGGCGGTAGTCGTTGAGCAGTCCCGCCAGCACGGCTTCGTCGGTGGTGTAGTCCACCACGATGGGGCAGTAGGTGGCCACGAGGCGGCCCTTTTCGCTGTGGGCCTGCGCGGGTGGCGTACCCGTCAACCCGAGAATGCTCCGCTTTTTAGCCGCGTGGGCTTTAAGGCCCGGCTCGTGCGAGTCCTTCAGGGCGTGGCACTCGTCTAGGTAAAGCTTCTGGTAGGTACCGGCCGCCAGGACTTTGCTCAGCGAGCGGTACGTGGTGAACGTGATGTGGTCGAGCAGGTGCGCCAAGCCGAACTTACGGGCTTCTTGGGGCCAGGCGTCCAGAATGGCCTGGGTGGGGGCCGCCACCAGGAAGGGCTTGCCGGCTGCCTGGTCGGGGAGCTTCCCGACGGCGAGCAGGCGGTCCATGTCACGCAGGCCGATGAGCGTTTTACCCAGGCCCATGGTCAGGGCGATGCCGGCCAGGCGTCGGTCCTGGATGGTGGCCAGCACCTGCTCCTGCAAGGCTTGCTTGCGCGCCGCCGCGCCACGAATAGTTTCCGAAGAAGGAGGCATACGAGAAGATAGAAAAGGGACGGGCGCAGCTGCGGGGCCCCGGCTGGCGTGGACGCTAAGCGAGCACCCGCGTAGCCAGCCAACTACCAGCTTGCCCTACTACAGCTTGCCTACTAAGCCGACCTACGACAGTTGACTTTCGCACGTAGTCGGTAAGGCCGGAGCAGATAGCCTGGGGCATGGAGTACTTCTGCACTAAGTGTATAGTCCTACCAGTTCCGGCCAAACGGGGGTTGGCCCCGTGAAGATATAACCAGCGGGTTCGTCAACGCCTGATTAGCGGCCTCCTCTAGCAGTTGCCTGTCTGGTAGGGGGCCGCCGAAGTAAAGACAGAAGGCCAGGATAAGGTCGAGGCAGATAGAAGTACAAAACCCACTACTCGTAAAAAAGCCGGGGTCGAAAACTTGTCCTTACCCAAATCTTCTTCCGACTTCACCGAGGTGACGCCAAGGCCATTTTTGGCTGGCTGACCCCGTCTGAAAAGCAGCAAATCAGATAGGTAATCGTGCAAAAACGCCCTTCCTGCCACGTGGCAAGAAGGGCGTTTGAGTTTTGGGTAAGGACAAGGTCGAAAAAGGGGACTGTGGCACCTAAGGGGACCAAAGCAAAAAAGGCTGGAGCGGCTTAACTAGTAGGGTCCTGTAACAGATAAGGCTAGTCTGTTCTGACTAGCCTTATCTGTTACTGATGGATTTACTTTTCAAGCACGCTAGTTAAAGCTATGCCCTTCAGGGCAAGACTTTAGTTGCTACTCACCTCCAGGCGCTTAGCAAGCCGCATTACTCATACGCAGAGAGTCATTCTCGAATCAGTTTAAAATCGGCCAAGTGAGGACCCAGAATTTCATTCTGCAATAGCCCACTTGAGTGGCAGCCTTTCAGTCGGCTTTAGCCGAAACCGCCGAATTTCATTTGCCTTCAAACCTATGGACTTACAGTCCATAGTCGTTTAGTTATTCTTCCAGGTTGGCTTTCGAGGGGATTAAGTCCAGCTTGGCAAGTTCGGCTAGCATCTTATTTGGAAATTCTACGCCGCGTTTAGTTTGATAAAAAGCCAGGTGACGAGCGACTGCTTCTTTCAAAAAGTTTTCCGGGGTGATTTCATGCTTGGTGTCTTCTAGCATGAAACTCACAAAACGGACGGCTCGGTATTGAACTGGATGGACGGTTTGAGCGGTGGTCGTCTTGGCTTTTTTCTTGGTATCGGGGGTGCTGTTTTCTTCTGAGTTATCAGCAGCTGGGTTTTCCGGGGAAGTCGATGAGGCCATATGGTTGGGAGTCAAAAGAGGTGAAAGCAATACGAAGTCGGTAAAGTCTAGGGAGGTTGCCTGTAACAAAGTAAAGCATTCTAGCTGCTACTTTTCTTGCTGAATGGTTTTTTGTGGGGAGTCATGTCAATGGGTGGCGGACTTTTTTGGGGTAGCAGAGGAGGACTAAGTGGGTTAAATGAGTAGCTGATGGAAAGGGGCCGAGGTGTTAATCTACTTATTTAGTAAGTTAGTCTGGCTAGTTTCTGCTTAAAATCGATTGATTACGGATGAGTAATGCTGCTGTTTTTTGCGGTAGTCTGATTTGGGCTGGGCTTGGTTTCGGTGGTAGTCTAGTTTGGATTGGGTCTGGATGGGAGACGTATTCGGTGGCGTAAGTTTGTGTATTCTGGGGTATGAATGGGTAGGACTGATAGCTAGGAATTGGATAGTTGATTGAATTGGTTGGGGGCGGCTGATAGATAATGTTGGATATTCTCTGGAAGCTTGATAGGGTCGGTTTGATAGGAGCTGGGTTTAGTAGTGAGGCGGTGGGCTCGGTTTTACTAGGTGCTTGCTTACTGATTCATGTTGAAAATAGTGAAGTGGTCGAGGGGCTTATTTAGCTTTACTGGATGCGGGTGGGGGGCGGGGTGGAAGCTAAGTTGTAGGAATCGGAAGAGTCTGGGTGGGCTTGGTGGGATACAAATGAGCACACTGATTCGGATGTATTTATCAATTCTGTTAGTTTATCTAGGGCTGAGTGTTTCTAATTTGGAGGTGGGCCGAGATAGTCTAGGTAGTTCTAACAGCTAATTTTGCAGAATTCATTGGGAGGACTGGGCGGATTTTTTTGATGGGCTGCTTGTTTGCTGTTTACTTTTTTGCGGAGTTGTGGCAGGGTTGACTAATGGTTCTGGTTGCTATTTTTGGGATGAGTAGGCGGATTGTCTTAGCTGATTCTGGTAGTATCGGGTAGGTCTGGAGTAGCTTACTGATAGAGGTCGGCAGATTGGGTGGACTCGGTTTATGGTCGTTTTCTGGAGTAAGTAGGGTCCGGCTTGGCTACAGAATCAAAATAGCTGGGTTTATAAAATAGTTAGTTCTGGGGTAATCTTGGGATAGGTTCTGATGCTGTTTGACTGGGCTGGGTAGTACTATCTGGTTATTATGAGGAGCTGGATGGTGGATGGTGGATTTTGTTGAAGTGAGGTGATTCTATTTTAGGAGCCCAGTGCTGATTGCTTTATTTTTCGGGGTATCTGGTATAGGATGCCAGGTATTTTCTGAGGTAGTGTCTAAGGCGGTTCGGGTGTCGGGGTATCTTTTATTGCTGGTGTCCGGGTGATAGTTCGTCTGGTTTGGTCTGAGTAGGGTGGGGTGATGTGGGCCAGAATGAGTAGTAGATAGGGGGCTGAGGTTGAGCGGAGTCTAGGTTCTGAAAATCTAGTAGTAGTAGCTGCTGATGATTTCTAGAAGTCGAGGGAGGCTGGAGTATTGCTTTTTCTTAGTCGGGGTGGATAGGTCTTAGCTAAAAATTGCTTTATTGGTGAGGTGGTGTTGGGTGGTTGATGCGTGCTTTTTCTGGTGGGCTGGGTCTAGGTTCTGATGCTGTTTGACTAGCGGAGGTGATAGCTGATTGGGCCATGTGGTGGTTCTTAGTCGGGGTTGGTCTGGGGTATTTGGTGACTACGGGTGCTCTGGTAATTCTCGGTTTATATGGGTTTAAGGCGGCGGAGTTTTTGGGATTTGGTCGGTTTTGTTGAGCGGCGGTGAAGGGAGCCTGGTTGTTAATAGCGCTTTTTAAATTCTAGTCGTTGGCTTTTTGTACCGGGGTGGGTAAGATCGGTTTGTCTGCTGAGGTGATTTTGAGGCGTAGGGCTTCGCGGATAGGTTCAGGTAGGGTAGTCTGGGGAGGCGATAGGGGCTCAGGGGGGCTCAGAGGCAGTAGGAGGGCGTACTAGATAATGACGGATAGCAGTAGGATTAGCTCTAGTCTAGTTGTAGCTTGCGAAAGTCGTAGGGTGCCAATTCAACGACCGATAGTAATAGTTAGCTAGAGGAACTTTTTAAAAAACGTCAAATAACTGCATTTCAGGTAGTGAAACAAAAATTCGATAATAAATAAAGCTAAGTATCAGATAGTCAAACTAAAAACGATAATACACTGAATGTTTTAATTTCATTTTCTTCGTTTTTTTATTAGGAAGTTGCGTTAATGTCCAATATTTCAGGATAACTACTTGATTTTCAGTCTACAATTTATAATGTTATCTCATGGAGGAATCTGAAGAGACCTTGCGCCCCGCTAAGCGCACGAAGGAGGCTGCGAGCTCAACTACGACCACGGTCGCGTTAGAATCGGACGCGTACTCAATGCTGAAGAAGACGGCCAAAAAGCTCAATGTTAGGTACTCGGCCTATGCCAGTGCTGCTATCCGCTACTTCGCTTCTAACGGGCTAGACCCCACCTCGCAGCAGACAATGGGCCTGATAAGTGTGCAGGCCAAAGTGGGAGAAGCCAGTCTGGATGTGCGCAAGGCGGTGACCGAAACCGGTAATCACACGAGGCGCACTATCCGCGCTTTTGAGCACGAGATGTTCAAGTTTTTGCAAGCCCAGCAAGCCGGTACGTTCGCTTATCTGGAACGAGTTGAAGCCACGTTGCTTCAGAACCAAGCGGACATGGAACTGCGAATTTTAACGCAACTCCTCGAAAGGTTTGTGAAGAATGAAGTGGAAGGGCAACTTAATCGCGTGTTACTGGAAAAGCTACTACTGAAAACGAAAGAGCAAAATTTTTCAGAAGCTGAGCTTGAAGCAGCGATGGAAAGTTTTGTATCCCAACGAAAACATTTATTACTCACTGAGTACCGCAAGCTGTTGAGTACGCTCACGGCGGAGAAGCCACACCTTACTACACGTCCCGCGTTGGCGGTCGTTCCTTCATCTGCACCAATGAAACCTAACCCAGCTGAAACGACGAGCCCACCCGCGCCGTCTTCGTAAGACTGGCCGTGTCCCGACGTGCGCTACCCCATAGTAGCGTAATCACTTCGTATTTTCTTAGCCGTCTTTTAATTGCTACTTGCAGATGTATGTTAAGATTATTAATCCTGCAACTAATGGCCGCAAGGTGTACGCCAATAAAGGCAGTGCTCGACGTACGACCAATTACTTGGTGAAGGAAGCGAAGCAGCACGGGCAGGTCGCTACTTTTTTCAGCTCAGCTGACAAGGGATTACTCGGGGCTGACGAAGTAGTGTCGCTACTGGATGGAAACCAAAATGGAGCCGGTAAAGACGCGGCTAAGTTTTATTCCTTGGTGCTAAGTCCCAGCAGCGAGGAGTTGGGCGAAATGGGAAATGACTCACTGGCCTTGCAACGCTACACGCAGCGGGTACTGGATTTGTACGCTAAAAACTTTAATTTGAAAGACGGGCGGGAATTGCAGGAGGCGGATTTAGTGTGGGCGGCTACCATACACCAGGAACGTAAAAACCGGGGCACTGACGACGGGATGCAGTGCGAACTGAAGCCCGGACTGCAGACCCACGTGCACATTATCGCGTCGGCTCGAGATGTGGCCCAGGAAGTGACGCTTAATCCCTTGGCAGCGGCCGGGCATTTCAACCGGGTACAGTTTCAAGCGCAGGCTGGAGTGCAGCTGGATGAGGAAATTGGTCGGAACGGTTCGCTCCGCGTAGCCGAAAAGATGCCCAGCCGCGCGGAGCGAGTAGCGGAAAAAGCCAGAGCTATTACGGAAAAGGCTGCCGCGCAACGGGAGAAAAAAGTGTTGACTCCCGCGCAGTTAGTTGCCAAAGACGCTCGCCTGATGTTACAGGTTTCCCGCATCAATACCAGGCTGGACGTGACCCAGCAACTGGAGGCGGAGCAAGTACAAGCAGCTGCCCGGATGCGGGGTTATGACCAAACGTTCTTTACCATATTAGGAAGGGTTGAGCAAAAGGCGGCGCAAAAAATCTATATCCCTTCGCCCTATGAGTACTTGCGCACGGGACGAGTGCAACAGGCTCCGCGTCTGCAGGAGCAGCCTGCCTTGGTACCGATAGCCACGGAACTGCCACCCCCAATGCATCTCCAACCAGCTGAATCACGCACTGCGGTGCAGCCACTGGAGCGCTTAATAGCGCAACTTGACCACGAGCTAGCGGCGGAAGCGCGCGCGCAATCCTTGCGTCGGGAACACGCTAATGCGGCACAGGTCGTGACAACTTCGCCGGTCATCGTACCGGTCGCGGTGCCTGTTGTTGCGCCTATCGCTGCACCGGTCATTGGGCCCGTCGTTGCGCCGATGGCCGTACCAGTCGCGGTGCCTGTTGTTACACTGGTCGTTGTGCCGGTCGTTGCACCCGCCATGGTGCCGATTACCGCAGTTGTCATTACATCTATCATTAACTCAGCGCCGACTTTTACGGTTGACCTATCGGCGCTACTGGTGCCATCGGCCCAGGCTGTCGAGCCTATTCCGGCAACTGTGCTGCCTGCTAGCGAGCCGCCACTTAGCCTAGGTGAATTACTGGCGCGTGGGAAAGCGGAAAAGCAAGCCGTAGCGGACCAGCCCCTCCAGGATGCTGGCTGGGATGCGCGGCGCGAACTGGAAGACCAGACGCGACAGCGGGTAGCTACGGCCGAAGCGACGGCCCTGCGCACGGGAGCCTCCTTTGCTTATTTGCTGGCCGGACAGGGTCTCAAACTGGAGGAAGAGACGGCAACCCAGCCGGCCGGGGTGCGGCACCTGGCCAGTAAGGAGCTTTTCTCCCTGGATAAAATACCCGTGTCAGCGGCGGCTCAGGCAGTAGTCGGCCGCGAGCAGGTGCAGTATGGAAGCGTCTGGCTGGGTGATAACGGGCGCGGCTCGATGGAAGAGCAGTTGGATAGGTGCCGGACGTATCTGGAAAAGGCAGGCATTACCGTCAATGAGCCAGTACCCTCGTCGGCCGGCCAGAAGGCGCGGCTGGATTACTGCTTTAATGTAGAACAGGCAGACCAAGCTGAGATAGCCGTACGGCTGAATCATGTACAGGGAATGGCCGGCACTTACCTGCAGGAATCCCCCCACGCCCTGCATGACCCGACCGCCGACCTGGTTGGACTTGCCGTTACCCGGCGGCAGTGGCCGGAGCGCGAGGGTCAGTTTAATCAGGCGCTTCTCGTGTTTGACCTGCAAAATCCAGACAGCCCACGTTTGGCCGACGTCTATAAGAACATGCTACTGGCAGATGGGGCGTCTGTCGGCAAGGTACTCGATAACGGGCGCGGCCAACTAGAATTACCGGTGCATTATCACACGCACTCGCCGGGCAGTGGGGAAATAGAAATTACATTCAATGCGATCACTTTGAGCAAAGGGGAAGTCCGACAGAGTGCCCAAGCTAGCGAGGCACATTCGCAAGGCATAGCTACCTTGAAGGAGCGAGCCAAAGAATCCGGGATAAGATGGTAGGAAATTAGAGTAGCTAATTATAGCGAGCCAGGCGCAAAAAAGCGGGCATCCGAAGAAACAAGATTCGTAACGGGATGGAGAGACTACCTCTATGTTTGTCCTGCTACCAAATCAAGCTATGTAGCCGCAACTTGATATAAATAATTGAGGAGGCGGGTATGGACTGGCACGCAGGTGCAGTAGCGATAGCCATAGGCTACTACTGGTCCGTCGTGGGCGTGTCCAGCGCTGAATAGACAAAAATGTAGTAGCAGGTAGTCATTGCCGGCATTTTAGGTAAGATGATGCCCCGCTGATAATAAGGCTGTAAAGTAGCTCTACTTCGGTTGGCCAGCTTTTTTCGTTGTTTTATGAGGCGTCAGGCATCCTTGAAAGAACGCACGGCTCGCACGAAGCCGGCGATAAGTGCAAGCAGCTGCTTTTTTTCGGGTAGCGTAAGGGCGTCGAAGCTACTCGCCGAGAGCGATTGCGGCAGCGTACCCCGCACTTGGTCATAGTTGCCTTGGCCACCGGGTTGCACCTCATAGTGGAGGGCAACGGTCGTAAAATGGGGCTGATGCTGGGTGGCAAAACGGTCGGCTTCCTTAGCCGACACGATACCGTGGAGCACCAAGTGGTTACCGGGGCACTCGATGGCGGCCGTGAAGCTGTTGCGCAACGTCCAGATAGTTAGATTGCTGCCGTTCAGCAGGGCCTCTACCTGCGAGTCCTTTTCTAATTGTGCTTCGAGGTGGGCGGCCAGTACCTGGCCAAACTCGGCCGTTGCTATGTGCCGGTCTTCGGCACTGATTTCGGTCTTAGGCGGCTGCCAGGTTTTTGGTGGAAGCAGGTGCTGCTTCACGAAACGCCGCAACCCATCAATTTCTGACTGGCTGTCAAGGTGACAGCCACTTTCGATGGAGTTACCGTCCGCAGTGTGTAACAGATTCATCGATGTAAGCAGGCCGCTGGTGGCGTTGTAGTAAAAAGTGGCTCGCAGGTTGGGTATCAGGTAAGGCACGATGCCCAGGGCTTCTACCTGCTGCTTGCTGCCGAGGCCCGCCGACTCGGAGCGGATAAAAAAATCGATGTGCACGCCCCGGTCGCGGGCTGCCTTGATGGCCGTAGCCATTTTCTGCCAGTAGGTGAGGCTTACGCGGGGCGATACTAGTACCAGTTCATCGGTAGCCCCGTGGATGATATCGAACACCGCACCGGTGATTTTGTAGGAAGACAGAACCATCACCCGAATAGAGCTAGTAAAAAATAAGATTATGCCGGGTCCAGTAAGTGATTAGGTACTGGAGCGGCTAGGGGTTAACAAATCTAGCTGATTCACAAAATCTATCCTAACTCTAGCTGTTGAACAGCAAAGCCTGGTTGTGGGATATCTTTGACCCCTCGGGGCAGCCCTTAGTAGGAGTAGGATAATTCAAGTGCTACATAGTAAGCAAATCAGACCAGAGAAAACTTCCGGCTCGGAGATATTTCTCTGGTCTGCGTGACAATCCGCTACCTCGTTGACTAATTAACTAGTGAGACGAGTTGCTGGAGTAGACGCTCGACCACCGGGCTACCAGGCGCTGGACCCCCACCGGGGATGCCCAGGGGTAATTGGGGGCTGCCGGGCAAATCCCAAAGCTGGGCCTGCACCACCTGCTCAGCCAGCGGGTAAGGCCGGGCGAGGCGTCGAAGCAGCGCCTCAAGCTGAGGACCGTAACGAGTGTTCAGCGCGCGGACCAGTTCGGTGAGCGCACTTACCGCTAGCTCGTTGGTATGCAGAATGTACTGGGCCAGTTTCAGTGCCGACCAGCCGTAGAGGGGCGGGTCGAGCACTGGCAGTTCGGGTGCGTTGCCCAGGTACTGGACCAGCTGAGTCAGCTCGGGGTAGGCGAATGACACTTGTGTCCCGGTGAGCAGCAGCGCGGGGCGACACTCCGCCAGCGTGCGGACGAAAGGGCGTTCCGGCAAGGTCGGAAAGTGGGGCTGCAAGCGGGCTTGCAGGTAGTGTAGGGCCTGGGCCTGTTGGGTCGCTGTGGCCTGCGCATAGGGCAGGAGCGAGGCAGTGGGGAAGAACATAACGTAGCAATAGAAGAAAGTAGATGGGGCACGCGGGGACCAGCCGCTGTAATCAGCAGCGGCTGGTCTTTCGCTGGGGTAGGGAAGTCGCTAGGCCAGGGGGAGCCCGGCAGCCAGGGCTGAGCGGTCGCGCAGTTGCTCATCTTCCAGCCAGGTAAGCAGGAGTTGCTGGGCCTCGGCCTGCAACTCCTGGCGGTGCTCGCGCAAAGCCTCCCGTAGCGCGTCTGTGAAGGGGGCACCCGTCGACGAGGCGAGCGTAATTGTCACCTGCCGGGTATGCGCATGGAGCGTGACAGCGGTCAGGCCGGTGAGCTCCAGCTTGGCGAGTTGGCGTAGTTGGCGCTTGGCCTGCTTCTGGGCGCGGCGTAGCAGCTTGAGGTCGTGACGGTAGCTCATCGTGCTCGCTGGCTAAGTAGTTCAGCAAATGTTAGCGCGTCGGCTGTTTGAAAGCTAGCGACGGCTAAACGGTCGAACATGCCGGCCCGGCGGTCGGACCTGTCGGGGAAGAAGGTACCGGGTACCCAGCTCGGGACGGCCTGGCGCGGGCGGGAGCGGTGGCCGCGAAAGCTGTCAGAACCCAGCTGACGCAACGAGGCGCACGTGGCGAGGTCGCGGCGCTGGCGGGCAGCTTCGGCTTGACGACGGGCAATTTCGGCCAGTACGTTTGCGCCCCAGCGAGTTAGACGAGCAATATCGTCGCTTTCGTGGACGAAATGGTTGGCCCGCAGTTGTTCCGCTGCGCTGAAAAGGGGGTTGCCGATGAGGGGCAAGAGGCCGTGCTGACGCAGCTCGCCTAAGGCGGTAGGAGGCACGCTAAGGAGCGTACTTGTCCTATTTACATGATTTTTCATGTAATTTTGGGGTAAGGTTTGTAAGAACCCAACCGTAGTGCCTGCGCCAAACAGGTGCTATATCGGAGGCCATCCCTTGCCGGGGATGGCCTCTTTTTGCTTACTACGGAGTGAGGTGCTCTGCTTGAGCGTTACAAATATACCCTAGTGTTTTCCTTGATTCCAAATGCGATTCTAAACTATTTTAAGGGTTATACTAGGGTTGATACCTTTGTAGTATGAGAAACCCTGGTAAACCCCGTAAACCTCAAATCAATGTTGAGACTACTGCCGAAGAAAAAACACTCATTGAAAAGACGGCAGCGGTGCGAGGTATGAAAGCAGCGACCTTATTGCGTACACTAGCGCTCGACGAAGCTCGCCGATTAGGACTTTCCCAATGATTTTTGTATAAAGTGAGAAAGTGCGGGGCATAGATACTATCGGAATTATTCTGCTCATTCAACAAACAATCACAAATAGCAAGAGGAGATCTATGAGACAGTCTCAGCAGCAGCTTGTCAGTCTAATTCAACCACGTGTAAGTGTGCATAATGTCACTGTTTGACTGCTGTACCGTTGCCAATAGTGGGGCCCTTATTGGATGGTTCTCTATTAACAGTCAGCGATGTTAGTCTGAAAAATACGGAGCTTATTCACTAGTGGGATAAGCGAAATAGGGGATTTAACCTACTGCAAGATGCCTCTAAAGCATACCGTTCCTCAAACCTCCAATAATAATATGCAGAACACATTCGCGGTATTTGCTCGCGATAGCTTTGCACTTTAATGAAGGAAAAAGACCATCGGCAAGTTCTTCCTAACCGCTTTGCTCCGCATGAAATGGAATAATTATGGTATAGACAGGGCAATTTGTTGCTTACTGGTCTGGCGGCTTGCTCAAGCCCGCACACTAAACAGGCAGTGCTCAGTCCCGAACAGGCTACTAAGCACAGTCTTTACGACGACAGCACGCTGCATAACACCCACTTGCCAGTGCTAATGCCCTACAACCGCTTGCTAGCCCCCGCCGGCCAGGTGGTAGCTTACGGTAACGCCGACCTCGAAAACCACGCCCTCGACGTGCAGCTGGTGCCTGATACCCCGCTGCTGGCCGTGGAGGACCGCTACGGCGTGGCTTTGATAGATACTACCCAACGCAACGTAGTAGCCCGCTGGACCTACGCCGATGATGCCCGCACCAAGGGCATGATGAGCACCTACTCGGGTCTGAAGGTGCTGCGCCAGGAAGGGGTAGTGCACCTGCTTTGAAGCGCCGACAATGGCCAGACCCGCCAGGGCGGCGTACTCGATGCTGAATATTCGGCCGGCCAGCTGCACCTGCGGCGCGTGTTTTCATTCGCGCCGGTGGGGGCGCCACTGGCCCTACCCAACGACCTGGCTCTGACCACCGAGGGCGGCCGCCGCTGCCTCTATGTGGTGCTGAACGGCAACAACCAGCTCGCCAAGCTCGACCTGGCCACCGGCGAGCGCCTCTGGACTCAGCCCACCGGAGTAGCGCCCTACGGCGTGGCCGTGGCTGGCGGCCGGGTATTCGTGAGCAACTGGGGCGGGCCGCTGCCCACCGATACCCTGCACCGCGAGGTAGCCGGCGTGCCCGTTAGCCCTAAGATGCTCCGCTTCTTAGCGGCGTGCGCTTTCAGGCCCGGCTCATGCGAGTCTTTCAGGGCGTGGCACTCGTTGAGGTAGAGCTTCTGATACGCACCGGCCGCTAGGGCTTTGCCCAACGAGCGGTACGTGGTAAACACGATGTGGTCGAGCAGGTGCGCTAGGCCAAACTTATGGGCTTCTTGGGGCCAGGAATCCAGAATAGCCTGCGTAGGGGCCGCCACCAGAAAGGGCTTAGCGGCCACTTGCTCGGGGAGCTTCCCAGCGGCAACGTGACGCTGACCAGTCCGGGGGCCGATAAGGGTTTTGCCCAGACCCATGGTCAGGGCGATGCCGGCCAGCCGCCGCCCCTGGATGGTGGCCAGCACCTGGTCCTGTAAAGCCTGCTTGCGCGCGGCTGCGCGGGTAGTCGAGTCAGACGAGGAAGGCATACGAGGAGATAAAAAAGCAGCTATAGGAAGTGGCAAGGGCAATTTACCCTCGTGAAGGTATACCCCAGCTCAACCACTACCAGACGACTCCTTATTACCTTATTATGTAAGAAGTAGCTATCTTTCATGGTCAGCGAACCACGTGTCGCCCGCTCTTCCCTGCGCGTTACAAAAGCTGTCTGAGCCACAGGCGCTTTTTAGCGAGAGTTTAGGTATCATAATGTTTACAAACAATACCTAAAGTGGCCTGTGATGCTCGGCCTAGATAGGAAGCGATAAGTAAACCGCGTCGCTATCTACGACCAATCAAAATGTCTAATAACATCCTATTTTTTACCCTTCCATACTTGAAAATAATTGAATCCGATAATAGCTAAAATGAACCCGAATTTAGCTTATTATTGCAAACCGAAAGAATAAATCGTCATAATAAAAGCTGCGCTTTATAACGCAGCTTTTATATTTACTTACAAGTCATTGTGGTGTTCAGGAATGCTCGTCAACTGTTAGCTCATAGGTTGATTGGTTCATCAAGTACTGAAACATCACGGTGTTTATTGCTTGCTTACCTTCAGCTGCTGCACCCCGTTTTTATCCTGCAGCACCAGTACGTATACGCCCGCGCGCAACGAACTGATATCTACCGCGCTACGGCTTACCCGAGTTTGCAGGGCTACCCGGCCGGTTACATCAATGACTCTCACCGCCGCGCCTTCGGCTACGTTGGTTAGCTGGCAGGTGGTAGCTACCGGATTAGGGTAGGCCGTAACCTGGCTAGCCGCTGTCTGGGATGACGTAGTCGCGGTAATTACCTGATTGGAATAAACGCGCACCCAATCGATGTATACATCGGCCGGAAACAGGGCGACTGGGTCAATAGCACCGCCGTACGTGTTGGTGCTGCCGCCGACGCCGGCGCTTAGGATGGCGTACAGCTTGTGCTCGAAGGGGTGCCACTCGGGATAGAGGTTCGAGTACTCCGATTGCAGCACCTTCTTGCCGTTGACCAACGCTTCGCCTTCTTCATTCTGGCCGTCCACCAGACCCGAAACTGCCCCGTCGTTGAAATAGTGGATGTGGTACACCTGGTGGTCGACCAGGAACTCCATCCGGTCGCCATACCAATCGATGCCGTAGGTGTGCCAGCCGTTGGCCCCGATGGTGGGGTCGGTGGTGCTAGCCATCACGCCACTCTGGTACTGCGGATTGCGATAACTGCTTGCCCATCGGGTCTTCACATCGCCATCGACGGCTAAAGTCGGCCCTAACGTCGCGGTTTCGACGCTAGACGAGGTGGCCGGTTTGTTCAGGGCCAGGTTGGTGCTGCTGCCCTCAAATACTTGCAGCTCATACAGCGAGTAGCCGTACTGATTGACGCGGAGCGTGCCCGTGACCCGCACAAACCGGGCGCTCACGGCCGTAAAGGTCAGTTCGTTGACGCCGCCCTTACCGGTGCTGGTGCTATAGGCCGGCTGCCAGGTAGTGCCGTCGGTGGAGGTTTCGACCACGTAGCTCTTGCCGTTGTTTTCCCAGTTCAGGTTCACGCGGCTGACGTTGTAGAGCCCGCCCAGGTCCACCCGCAGCCACTCGGGACTGTCGGGCAGTTGTTGCTCGGCAAAGCTGTAGTAGCCCCCGTGCTGGCCGTGGTTCCAGTCGGCATACTGGTTGTTATTGTATTGGTAGGCGTAGTGCACCGTGCCCAGGTTGTGGGCTGGGATGGCGCCTACGTACTCCATAATATCAACCTCGCCCAGCTGCGGCCAGGTCAGGCTCGTAACGCCCACCGGAGCTTCGTTTCCCTGCATCCAGAAGGCAAAGCCCTGCCCCTTGGTACGCACTCCTTTGGGCCACATGCGGGCCTCAATGCGGTGGTTGGGGCCCCAGAAGGCCTTATCCTTACTCGTGATACGGCCACTGGTATAGTTGCGGTCCATATAAGTTTCCTTGCGGGTGCTGATGCGCAGTACGCCGCCGTCGGCCCCGGCAATACCTGTTTCGATAGCCACGTTTTCGGGCCGGTCGGTGGCCCGGTCGAGCTGGCCGGTGCCAAAGTCGCCGTTAACCCCGGTGCCAGTTTCGTAGCTCCACTTCGTCAGGTCCAGCGTGGGGGCGTTGAATTCATCGCTCCATATCTGGGTCCAGGTGGGGCCTGTTTGGCTACGGGCGGCCAAGCTGGCACTCAGCCCGGCAGCTAGGAGAAGAAGTTTTTTCATGGGGGTGGGACTGTGTGAAGACTGAAGAAAATACTAAGCGCGTATTTAGAACGTGTTAGGAATTAGGGCTAACCCAAAAGAAAACGAGCCAGTAAGCAGCAAGCGGAGTTCCTAGGCTCCGGCTCGCTTGATGGTTGACTGTTATCAACCCCTTACTGACTCGCAGTGGCAAGTTATCGCTGCGCTGTTACCCGTGCAACGCAAACGTCGCCACTGCCTGCGTTTAATCGTTGATTCCCTGCGCTATAGCTACCGCACGGGCTGTCATTGGAGCTGTCTGCCTGCTTGCTTTCCCCCCAGGTCGGCCGTGTACTATTACTTTCGTCGCTGGCAACTCACAGGCTTGTGGCAGACCCTAGCGGATGCCGTCAATCAAGCCGACCGCGTGGCCGCTGGCCGGCCGGCTACCCCCTCGCTTGTCTGCCTCGATAGCCAAAGCGTGCGGCTCGCCCCACGCATTTTTGAGCACCGGGGCCTACATGGGGGTAAGCACGTCAATGGCCGTAAACGTCAGATTTTGACCGACGTGCAAGGCCGCATGATGGCCTGCCGGGTGCACGCTACCAACGGCCATGATGGGGTGGAAGCCCTCCTGCTGCTGCCCACTCGCCCGGCCTGGGGCGCCCGTTTGGTCACTGTTGTCACGGATAAAAGATATCGGGGACGCTTCGCCCGGCACGTGGTCAAGCTCGGCCTCTTGCATCAGATAGGTAGTCGGCCGCCCAGCACCCGGGGCTCTGTTCCGGTGGCCAATCGCTGGGTTGTCGAGCACACTTTTGCCTGGCTCACCAGTTTTCGCCGACTGGCCATTGACTACGAATTTACCCCACGCTCCCACGAAATTTGGTTATTTTTTGCTAACATATATATTAATTAATTCCTGTTTGATTCTCCAACACCTTATAACAATCGGCGGAGTTAAATTTTTTTACTATTTTTGTAAGTACTTACGTAACTACAAACACATAATGGATTTTTTCGAGCAAATGGGTTCTGCCGCTCTTAGCAGTCGTTTGCGTCGGCTCAGTGAGCAAATGACCAGGCAAGCCGCCGAGGTATACACGCTGTATCGCCTGCCTTTTGAGCCGCGTTGGTTTCCGGTTTTCTACTCGGTAGCCGAACAGCCGGGGCAATCAGTGGGCGAATTGGCCCAGGTGATTGGCCATACCCACGTCGCCGTGAGTCAGGTAGTGAAAGAGTTGGTCAAGCACGGCCTAGTGAGCACCAAGCGGGGAAAAGATGACCTGCGCCGCAGCGTCGTTACCCTCACCGAGAATGGGGCGGCCTTATGGCCAGCCTTGCAAGAGCAGGTGGGCGACGTGCACCTGGCCACCGAAGACCTATTGGCCGAGACCCGGCACAACCTCTGGTTGGCGATTGGCGAGGTGGAATACGCCTTGTCGCAGCACAACTTGGCCAGCCGGGTGAAGGCCGTGCGCGACCGGCGCATGGCGGCCGAGGTGCAGGTGCTCGACTACGCCTCGCCGTACCAGGCCGATTTCAAGCGCCTGAACGTGGAATGGATTGAGCAGTACTTCCGGGTGGAGCCCGCCGACCTGAAGGCCCTGGACGAGCCCGACGCCTATATCCTAAACCCAGGGGGCCACATCTGGCTCGCGGCCTACCGGGGGGCCGTGGTGGGGGCCTGCGCGCTCATCAAAATGGACGCCCAGACCTACGAACTGGCCAAGATGGCGGTCTCGCCTACGGCGCAGGGCTTGAGCATTGGCTCTCGCTTAGGCGAGGCCGCCGTAGCGAAAGCCCGCTCCCTCGGGGCTAAGCGTGTGTACTTGGAAAGCAACACCAAACTCGGCCCCGCCCTGAAGCTCTACTACAAGTTGGGCTTTCGTAAAACCGTGACCGGTACCCCATCGCCCTACGAGCGGTGCAACATTCAAATGGAACTTCATCTCACCCCTTAACGCCCATGTACGACCACAAAATCGCCATTGTCCTCAGCGCGGACCTGCTGGATTGGCAAAAGCTCAACGTGACGGCTTTTTTGGCCAGCGCGATTGCGATTCAGTTTCCGGAAACGCATGGCCAGCCCTTTGTGACGGCTTCGCAGTCCACCTTTCTGCCGTTTCTCAAGCACCCCATCCTGGTGTACCGCGCCGAAGGGCCGGACGAGGTGCGCAAAGCGTTCGAGCGGGCGCGGGAGCGCGGGGTACGACTCGGCATTTACACCCGCGCGTTGTTTGCCACCAAGAACGAAGAAGGAAATATGGCCGAGATGGCCCGCCTACCTGACCAGGAGCACGAGCTAGTGGGCATCGTAATGTATGGGGAGAATAAGCAGGTTGACAAGGCCCTGAAAGGACTAAAATTTCATCCTTAACAAGGAGCAAGGGGCGAGACTTGCCACGAATAGCAGCTGGATTGCTTTCAGAGTGCTATCGCTGGTAGGAGCAGACACTATTTTTCAGGCGGTGGTCTAAATGAGGATGAAATCCGTAGCCGAACTTATGATTTATACGCAACACTTCTGTGCCAAATGCGGCAGCAACCAAATTCGGCGCAACGGCTCTAGTCAGGGACACGCCCGTTATCAATAAAGCCTGCCGTTACCAGGCGCGCTTTGTGCCAGCGGCGGTAGCCAAGGCCGCTCAGTACGCGCAGGTAGACAAGTGGTTGGGGGAGGGTAACTCGCAACGCAGCATCGTGCGTGCGACGGGTATGGCACGGATGACCATTGCCAAACAAGTAAAAAAAGCGCCAGCCAGCAGCCCGCCGCTGCCGCGTCTGCGGTCCAAAAAAGTCCAGAAAAAGCGAGGGGAAGTGCTCGAGCAGGATGAAATGTGGACGTTCGTGGGCCAGCGGAAACGCAAAGTTTGGCTATGGCTGGCTGTGGAACGGACGAGTCGACGCATCGTCGCCGGGACGCTGGGCAGCCGAGGGGAAGCCACCGCTCATCGTCTCTGGCAGGCGTTGCCCCGGCGTTACCGACAGCGCTGCTGGTATTTTACGGACGAGTGGAAAACCTATAGCAAGGTGTTGCCGCGCTACCAGCATCGGCCTTGCCCGAAAGGCGAGGGCCAGACCAGTATCGTCGAGGCCATCAACTGTTCCCTGCGCCAGCGCTGCAGCGTGCTGGTTCGCAAGAGCTGCTCGTTCAGTAAATGCCTGCAGATGCACACTGCCCGAATTAAGATGGTCATTGACAATCACAACCGCAGTAGTATCCTAAAGTAGACCAGCACCAATACTTCTTTTCAAGTTAGTCAGCAAGCAGTTGAACCTGACTGCCCCACACTTTTTGATGCTTTCCGATAAGCTTGGCGTAGCAGCTGGTTGGGGCATCGCTTTCACGAACAAGTACGGCTCCCCAAGTTGACTCGCAAGTCGGTTGCCTCTATACTGCTCCACACTCGTTGATGCTCTCCACAAACGGGTCGGGAAAATCGCGGGCCAGCACCGGGTTGGTATAGGTGCGGGCCGCGGGTGTGCGCATAGCCAGCAAAGCCAGGCCAGCGGCCGAGCCGGTCAAAAAGTGACGATGGGAGAACATGTGCGGGGTGGGAGGGGGTTAGGAGAACAGTAGGACGATCTTTGGGAAAAGTACCGCTTTCTACTGCACCAATTCGGCTTGCCGAGCAACGCTCACGCCGCCCACGATGGTTGTCTGGTACATTTCCAGCTCGCGCTGGTAAAAGGCCAGAAAATCGGCCGCCATGCCCTCTATAAAGTTGCTCACGTGCGCGGCTTCCACTAGGTTGAGGGTGCAGCCGCCGAAGCCGCCGCCCATCATGCGAGCGCCTAGCACACCGGGCCGGTCGGTAGCCAGCGCCACCAGCTTATCCAATTCGGGGCAGCTTACGGCGTAGTCGTCGCGCAGGCCGGCGTGACTGGCGTACAGCAACTGACCCACGGCGTTCATGTCGTTGGTCATCAAAGCAGTACAAGCCTGCTTCACGCGCTCGTTTTCCTCCACCACGTAGCGGCAGCGCTGGTACACTACCTCGCCCAGGGTGGGGCGGCAGGCCGCCAGCTGCGCCAGGGTAGCATCGCGCAGGCTGGCCACGGTGGGGTAGGGGCGCTGCAAAATCGCTACCCCCTCGGCGCATTCCTGCCGCCGGGTATTATACGCCGACGAGGCTAGCGCGTGCTTCACGCCCGAGTTGCAGAGCACTAAGTGGTAGCGTGCGGCGTCGAACGGAAAATAGGCGTAGTCGAGTGAGCGGCAGTCGAGCCGCACCACCTGCCCCGGCTGCCCAAACAGGCTGGCAAACTGGTCCATGAGCCCACACTGCACCCCAGCGTACTGGTGCTCGGCCGCTTGCCCCAGCTTGGCCAGCGCCAGCCGGTCGAGGCCCAGGCTCAGCAGCTCATTCAGCGCGAAGGCCAACCCACACTCCACGGCAGCCGACGATGATAAGCCCGCACCCATTGGTATATCGCCGCCGAACACGCAGTCGAAGCCTGGCACCTCCACGCCACGTTGTTGGAGCTGTGCTACCACGCCCAGCAGGTAGTTGGCCCACTGCACTGACACGGGCTGCACATTGGCAAGGGTTACTTCGTACCACTCGTTTGGGTCATGTGCCAGCAGGCGAACAAGCGCGGTGCCATTGAGCCCAATAGCAAAAATAATTTCCTTGGCTATAGCGGCTGGCAGTACTAGGCCATTATTGTAGTCGGTGTGCTCGCCAATAAGGTTAATGCGGCCGGGGGCACGCACTACCAGCGGAGCGTAGCCGAAGCGTTGCTGAAAAAGCGCGGGAATAGTAGTGGAGAGCATGAACAAGCTCTGATGGACGGGTAAGATGGGTAAGCCACTGCGAGCGATTAAAGGTGAGGAGCAGCGATTGAAAATGCAAACGTTTGCACTTTATTGTTGGCTTACCGCCGCCAGATATATAGCTAAACGTGCTCGTGGCAGAATACACTGATAATTTGTAATAGGCTTCTAGTTAGTCTATTAAGACATAAAAACCATCCTTAATAAACTCGCATTTTCTTGGTGAAAAGATAAGATGCCCTCCCAGAAAATTATGCGAGCGAATGTGCGCTAGTACCAGCAATACGCGTCCTAGGCCACGTCTAAACCAGTAGTCAAACTGGGATAGCAAGGCGCTAAGGGAAACTGTTAACTTTAATTAAAAACTGTCGGGTTATTTTTTGTGAAAAAACTACAGCCAAAAGAAAAAAAAGCAGATTATCAAAAATTCTCTTTTTAGTATTGCTTTTTTCTAAAAGTCCGCTACTTTTACGCCGCAAAGTGCTGGGTAGTAGGTGTGCCTTTCGTCCTCGTAGTTAGTGCCGGAGCCAAACTAAGTACATTTAGTGAAGTCGTATGTGTTATCTCGACTACCCCGTCGCTAGCAGTTTAGGCTTCCCCACTAACTGCCTTTTGCCAGCGTCACCTTTTTTTTGCATCCCAATGCAAACGATTGCACAAAAAGGCTGATTCTGCTTGCGTTGCTCTTCATTTCCACTTCAATCCCACCCGTATGAAAAAGCTGATACCCCCTACTGGGCGGTTGCTGATTCCCGTTTTGGCGTGTTGCCTTCCGTTAGCGACGGCCTCCGCTACGCCCTGGTCAATACCCGCACCGCTGGCCCACGCCGGTGCCAAGCCCGCTGCCCCCATTACCGGCCGCATCACCGATGCAAAGGGCGAGGGTATTCCGGGCGTAACGGTGCTCGTGAAAGGCACTACCACCGGCACGAATACTGATGCCGACGGAAAATTTTCGCTCGATGCGCCCGCCGGGGCCACCCTGGTGCTGTCCTCCATTGGGTTTGTAACCCAGGAAGTACCGGCGCCGGCCGACGGCCGGGCCCTGGCCGTGACGCTGCAACAGGATAATAAGCAGCTCGATGAAGTAGTAGTGTTGGGCTATACCACTCAGGACCGGCAGAACCTGAGCAGCGCCGTGAGTACCGCCAACGTGGCGGAGGCCAAAAAAGCCCCTGTAGCCACCATCACCGAGGCTATTCAGGGCCGCGTGACGGGCGTGCAAATCAACAACGGCGGTAACCCTGGCCAGAACCCGAGCATCACTATTCGCGGCCTGGGCAGCATCAACGGGGGTAGCGCGCCGCTTTACGTAGTGGACGGGTTGTGGACGGACGTTATCCGTGACTTGAACCCGGCCGACATTGCCTCCCTCACGGTCCTTAAGGATGCCTCCGCGACGTCTATCTACGGTTCGCGGGGGGCCAACGGGGTGATTATCATCACGACCCGCAAGGGCAAGCCGGGCAAGCCCACGGTGGGCGTAAATGCCTACGCGGGCGTGCAAAACACGGTGAGCCGCTGGAAGCTAACCAATGCTGCCCAGTGGGCCGCCATTGAGCGCCAGGCGTACACCAATGCGGGCCTACCCTTCCCTGGTTCGGTGGCCAACCCCGAAAACTACGCCGATACCGATTGGCAGAGCGAGATTCTGCGCACCGGTACGGTGCAGGATTATAACGCCAACCTGTCGGGTGGCTCGTCGGGAGACAAGTACAGCACCAACTTCCTGATTTCGGGCGACGTGTTTAGCCAGAAGGGCGCGCTGATTGGCACCGACTTCAACCGCTACACGCTGCGCCTCAATTCGGGCCTGACATACGGCAAGTTCAAGCTGAGTGAGTCGATGCAGCTGGCGCACGCTTTTACCACGCTCGCCAACGGTCAGCCATTTCAGGATGCCATTCGTCTACTGCCTACCATTCCGGTATATAACCCCAACGAATCGCCCTACACGGCGGGTTACGGCTACGGCTCGCCGGCGGCCAATACCTTCGGCACCAACCCGGTAGGCTCGCAGACGATTGAAACCCGTACGCAGTATAATAATCGCCTGCAGGGCAGCGTCACCGCCGAGTATGCCTTCTTCGACTTTTTAACCTACCGCCTCAACCTGGGGGTAGAGTCGCTGGACTATACGGACCGCGATGCCCGGCGCTTCGGCCGCATCTCGCAGAACGCGCCGACTGACCCGTCGTTCCTAACCGAGAATCGGGGCGACAATACCTTCCTGCTGGCCGAGAATACCCTTAATTTTAACAAGCGCTTTGGCGACCACGGCGTGAACCTGCTGCTGGGCTACTCGGAACAGCGGGGTAAAAACACAAACGCTGGGGCCACTGCCCGTAGCTTCGTTAATAACGCGCCGGGCGCGCAGGATGGCTACGTACTCGACGCGGGCACCGGCACTACCAACGTGTTTGGCGGTATTCAGGAATATTCCAAGCGCTCCTACTTCACGCAGCTGGCCTACGACTACAAGAGCCGCTACCTGGTGACGGGTAGCTTCCGGCGCGACGGCTCGTCGCGTTTTGCCCCGGAAAACCGCTACGGCAACTTCGGTGCGGCCTCGGTGGGCTGGCGCATCAGTGAGGAAGAATTCTTCAAGCAGGCGGTGCCCGCCATCAGCAACCTCAAACTACGGGGCAGCTACGGGGTGAATGGCAACGACAACCTTGGTAACTACGCTTACCAGGGAGTTATTAACCAGAATGTTAATTACCCGTATTCGGGCCAGGTAGTCACCAACGGCCAGATTCAGACAGCCCTGCCCAGCACGGGTATCAAGTGGGAATCGCGCTATACCACTGACGTGGGCCTGGACATTGGGGTGCTCAATGACCGCCTGACGTTTTCGGCCGACTACTACAATTCGACCACCAAGAATGCGCTGGTGAACCCTACGCTGCCTGCTTACCTGGGTAATTTTGGGGGCAACCCGTTCGCCAACATCGGCAGCCTGCAAAACAAGGGCCTGGAGTTTCAGGCTACCTATCAGGAAAGCCGGTCGGCCTTCACCTACGGCTTCTCGGCTAACCTTTCGACTGTGAAAAACCAGGTGTTGCAGTTGGCCCAGGAAGGTCAGGTAATCGGCAGCGGCGCGACCCAGACGGCGGTGGGCCACCCGGTGGGCGCTTTTTTCCTGATTCCGTTCGACGGCATTTTCCAGACCCAGGACGAGGTAAACAGCTACACGAACGCGGCCGGTAAGGTGATTGAGCCCTTTGCCAAGCCCGGTGACGTGCGCTACCGCGACACCAACGGCGACGGTCAAATCAATGACGACGACCGGGTGTACTATGACACGGACATTCCGAAGTTCAATTATGGCTTCAGCGCCAACGCGGCCTATAAGGGCTTCGACCTGTCGTTCCTGATTCAGGGTTCTTATGGCAATCAGGTATTTAACGTGGCCCGCGCCACCATGGACCGTACCGACGACCCCAGCAACTTCCGGGCGGACTTCCAGCCCTGGACGCCTGACAACCCTTCGACTACTACCCCCCGCGCCCTGCAGGCCGGCGGGGCCACCAGCGACTTGCAGTCGGCGGCCGGCTCTAACTCACGCGGCAGCTCGCGCTTTTTGGAGGATGGCTCCTACGCCCGCCTCAAGAACGTGACCCTGGGCTACACCATTCCCAAGGCGGTGCTGGGCCGGGTGAAGGGCTTTAGCAGCCTGCGCGTATACGTGACGGGCCAGAACCTGATTACGGTGACGAAATACGGCGGGCCCGACCCTGAATTCGTCAACGGCAACTTCTTCGAGCGGGGGGTAGACTTCAGCGCCTTCCCCAACCTGCGCACCTATACCGGCGGCATTCAGCTTGGGTTCTAGCCCCACCAGTAGCTCAGCTTTCAACTTAATGCTTTACTCATCATGAATTTTTATAAAACAACCGCTACCCTGCTGCTCGGCACGCTGTTGCTGAGCACGGGGTGCCAGAAAGATTTGCTTGACAAAGTCAATCCCAACCAACCCACGGTGGGCAATTTCTGGCAAACCCAGGCCGACGCGCAGGCGGGCCTCACGGCGGCCTACTCGGCGCTCCAGTTTCCGGGTACCTACGCCCGCTGGATTCACTTCGCCAACGATATTCGCTCGGATGAGGGCTACAGCCTGAGCCCGTGGACGGACCTGGCCAACTTCACGCGGTTCGTGCAGTTCGACTACAACCTGGAGCCAACCCGCGTTATTTACGAGGACCACTACCGGGGCGTATACCGCTGTAACCAGCTGCTAGCCTACGTGCCGACCATCAAGATGGACGCTACGTTGCAGAAAACAATACTGGCCGAAGCGCACTTCCTGCGGGCCGTGTATTATTTCAATCTAGTGGAGCACTTTGGCAACGTGCCCATGCTGCTGGAGCCGTCTACCGTCACGACGACTACCACCCAGGCCACCGTAGACCAAGGCCAGGTCCAGGTAGAAAAGGATTTGCTGGCCGCCATTGCCGATCTACCCGTGAGCAACGACGTAGGCCATGCTACCAAGGGCTCGGCCGAGGGCCTGTTGAGCCGCCTCTACATGCAGCAGCATAAGTGGAAGGAAGCTTCCACGCTACTCGGGGCGATTATCGATTCCAAAAAGTACTCGCTAGTGCCCAACTACTTGGATAACTTTACGGTAGCCAACGAAAATAACAGTGAGTCGGTATTTGAGGTGCAGTTTTCGAGTGTGAACCAGGGCGGCGGGCAGGACGTAGCCGGCGCGAGCGAAGGCTTTGAGCGAGCCCAGTTCTTTGGCCCTCCCGGCATTGGTTGGACCGATGGCCGCGCCCGGCCCTGGCTGGTGAATGAAATTAACGAAATGACGGTAGCCGGCGTGGTGGACCCGCGCCGCGACATTACGGTATTTCACTCGCCCATGCTGCTGTTTAACCAAACCTACCAGCAACGTGGCGTGCCAACTACCGACACATTCTGGCACAAGTATGAGGATGACCGGACGCAGGATTTTGAGAACTACTTCTCGGGCATCAACTTCCGTCTCATTCGCTACGCCGACGTGCTGCTAATGCAGGCCGAGGCTCTCAATGAGCTTGGACAGACGAGCGCGGCCGTACCGCTCATCAACCAAGTGCGCACCCGCTCCTCGGTGAACTTGGCCCCGCTAACGGCCACTTTCGACCAGGCTGGAATGCGTACCCAGCTCATGCATGAGCGGGTATGCGAGTTGGCAGGCGAAGGCACCCGCTGGCTCGACCTCAAGCGCTGGGGCTTGCTGAGTACCCAGGCCAGTATCGACGTGCTGAAAGCGCCCAGCCACGACCCCGACTTCATCAACTACGTAATTGGCAAGTCGGAGTACCTGCCCATTCCGCGCAACGACCTCACGGCCGACCCCAAGCTGAAGCAGAACCCCGGCTACTAGCCGCCGGTGGGTAGCTTACCCAACCCCTAACGGGCCGCCGGAATTGCTGAATTCCGGCGGCCTTGTCATTAGTGGTACTTCCAGTCTTCTTAAAAAATGTGTATGGACTTATCATTTAGCAGGCGCGTCTGCTGGCTGGGCAGCGCACTCCTGCTGGCTGGCGCGGCCACGCCGGCCGCTGCCCAGCGGCAGGCCCGTGCCGCGGCGGGCCCCATCCCCCTTACGTACACCAACCCGGTATGGGACGCCGACTTTCCCGACCCCACCGTCATTCACGCCCGCGATGGGTACTACTACGCTTACGGGACCGAAACGCGCCGGGCGGGTAAAGTGCTCAACATCCAGGTGATGCGCTCGCCGGACCTCGTGCACTGGACGCTGCTGGGCGACGCGCTGCCGGTAAAGCCTACCTGGGCCCATACGACCGACTCGTTCTGGGCCCCGCACGTGAGCGAGGTGGGCGGTACCTACTATATGTACTTCTCGGCGAAGCCCGACAACGCGGTGGATGGCCTGAACCCCGGCGCGGGCCTGTGCCTGGCCACGGCCACTGCCACTTCGCCGGCCGGGCCGTTCCGGCCGACCGCCGAGCCCTTGCAATGCGGCCCAAGCTTCATCAACATCGACCCTATGCAGTTCGATGACCCCGCCACTAGGCAGCGGCTGCTGTACTGGGGCTCGGGCTTCGGGCCGCTGAAGGTGCGGGCGCTGGCCGCTGACCGCCTGCACTTCGCGCCAGGTAGCCAGGTCAAAGACCTGCTATTTCCCGATTCCAGCCGCCGGGCCGATAACTACCAGAAGCTGGTGGAAGGCAGCTGGGTGGTGCGGCGCAACGGCTGGTACTACCTCTTCTACTCCGGCGACAACTGCTGCGGCGACCAGGCACACTATGCCGTTCAGGTAGCCCGCTCGCACAGTGCTACCGGGCCGTTTGAGACACTGGCGCAGGCTACGGGGCAGCCGGGCAGCACCCTGCTGGTGCGCAACGAACGCTGGCTGGCCCCCGGCCACAACTCGGTGGTGACTGACGCGGCCGGCCACGACTGGCTGGCCTACCACGCCATCAGCGTGCGCAAAAAGACTTTTAACGCCGTGAACGACGAACAGCAGGACGCCCGCCGCGTGCTGCTGCTGGACCGGCTGGAGTACGTGGGTGGCTGGCCCCGCGTGGTGCCCAACAACGGCACGCCCTCCGTGGAGGCAGTACCCGCGCCGATTACCCGACCCTAAGGACGACACAGTTAATTACTTTCCTTTTCCCACTCATTCCTTTTCCATGAAAAATCTCTTCACTGGCCTACTGATGGTGGGCCTGGCGCTGGTAGCAGCCGTTAGCCAAGCCACCACCTTTTACCAAAGCGCACCGAGCAACAACTCGGCCTTCCAAGCGCTCGTCAATCAGGCGCAGGCGGGTGACATCATTATCCTGCGCGCGGGCAGCCACTACGTGACCACGCCCATCCAGCTGCCGCAAGGCAAGAATAGCATCACCATTCGGGGTGAGGCGGGCGCGGTAGTACGAAAAGCTGCTAACGCGTACAACGCCGCCGCCTTTGAAGTCACTGGCAACTACAATACGATTGACCTCATTGAGCTGGACGGGGGTAACCTGCCCGAGGCGGGCATTATTATTTACGGGCAGCACAACACGGTGTCGAACAGCAGCGTGCACAACTGCGGCAACTCAACGGCCGTGGGGGCGGGTATCCTGCTCGACGGGGGCCACACGGTGTGCGCCTTCAATACGGTGATTGGCTGCAAAGTGTACTACAACTACATGGTAGGCGTGTCGCAGTACGGCCATTCGGACGGTACCATCCGCGACAACCAGATTTACGAAAACGGAGCCGAGGGCCTGACCGTGGACGTGAACAGCCACAACGGCTACGTGTACAACAACTACATTCACCTCAATAACACCGGTAACCGGGGGGTAGGCGGCATTGGCACCGATGCCACTAACGGGACGCGCTTCGACAGCAACACCGTAGACTACACGCACTACAAGAGTGGGCTGACCTTTCAGAACAACATTGGTGGCTGCGACGGCGTGATTGTCAGCAACAACCACTGCAACAACAACGACGGCTACGGTATTCTGGAGCGCTTCACGCAGTATGCTGATACGCACATGACCTTCACCAACAATGAGTTGCTGAACAACAAGCTGGGCGGCCAGGCCATTCAGTACGCCGACCGCGTGACGCTGGCCACGGCTCCAGCCGCCGCGCTGGCTAGCCTGGGGCTCTACCCAAACCCTACGGCGGGGCCGGTACAGCTCGACCTGGGTGCTGACTTTACGGAAGCCCGCGTGAGCATCCGCGACTACCTGGGCCGGCTAGTGCGGCAGCACACGCTGCGCGGCACCGGCCCGCAGCCGCTGCCCGGCGCGGCCGAGCTGGCCAATGGCAGCTACTTCGTGACGGTAGCCACGGCCACCGCCACTACCACGCGTCGGCTGACGGTGGCGCGCTAGCCAGTGCGCAGGTTGCTATTTATTGATTTTCAAGTACCTATTATGTCAACACTGCGTACTCTTGCGCTGGGCCTGCTGCTGAGCTTGAGCCTGGGGGCCTGCCAGAAGGATGGCGGCTCTACCCCCGCCCCAGCCCCCGCGCCGCCTCCTACGCCGGTCAGCACCACGTTCACCAATCCACTGCTGGCTTCCGGCCCCGACCCGTGGGTGTACCAAAAAGATGGGATATACTATTTTCTGAGTACGAGCGGCGGTGACGTGCGCATTCGCAAAACGGCTAAGATGAGCGAGCTGGCCAGCGGTCCCATCGTGATTGCCTGGATGCCCACCAGCGCCGCCAACTCGCACGATGTGTGGGCCCCCGAGCTGCACTTTCTGGATGGCAAGTGGTACATCTACTTCACGGCCGGGCCGGGCAGCTGCTGCGGCGGCCAGCGCCTGTGGGTGCTCGAAAATGCCAACGCCGACCCCACCACCGGCACCTGGACCGAGAAGGGCCGCATCTACAACTCCACGGCCGATTTTTGGGCCATCGACGGTACCGTGTTTGAGCAGGGCGGCAAGCGCTACCTGCTCTGGTCGGGCCACAGCACCGATACCAACGATACGCAACGCCTCTACATCTCGGAAATGAGCAACCCGTGGACGCTCACGGGGCCGCGCGTGGAGCTGAGCAGTCCGCAGTATACCTGGGAAAGATCGGGGCCGCTGCCGGTGAACGAAGGACCGGAAATCATTCAGCACGGCGGCAAAACCTTCCTGGTTTATTCGGCCAGCCATTGCTTTACCGACGACTATTGCCTGGGGATGCTAACGATGAGCAGCACCGACGACCCGCTGAAAGCCAGCGCCTGGACTAAGACGCCCACGCCGGTTTTTAGCACCAACGCGGCGGGCGGGGCCTACGGGCCGGGCCACAATGGCTTCTTTAAGTCGAAGGACGGCACGGAGGACTGGCTGGTGTACCACGCCAACAACCTGGTGGGCCAGGGTTGTGGGGATAACCGCAATCCGCGCATCCAAAGGTTTGCCTGGAATGCCGACAACTCGCCCAATTTCGGCACGCCTACCCCCATTAACGTGCCGCAAATCCGGCCGGCCGGCGAGTAAGCGCGCTAGTTAATTAACTCATTATATTTCTGAGTGATGAACAAGTTTTTTCGTGGCCTCCAGCTGACTTGGTTGCTGGCGCTGGCCGGGGTAGCCCACGCCCAACAGGCGCTTGACCTGAGCCGGCCCAACTACTATCCCCGCGTCATTCGGCTAAGTCAGGGGGCCAACGCCGGCCGGCTGCTGGCCAGCTTCGACGCGGGCAAAGCCGGGGCCATTTACGAAAGCCCCGACAATGGCAAAACCTGGCAGCACCTCACCGATGTGGCCGAGCCTACGCCCCCGGGCATGTGCTGCTCGGGCCTGTTTGAAGTGCCTAAGCAAGTGGACGCCACTCCGGCTGGCACGCTCTTCTGGGCCACGTCGGTGGGTACTGATAAAGGCGGGCGCGGGCCGTGCAGCATCCGCCTTTACCGCAGCCTCGACGGGGGAGGCAGCTGGCAGTTTTTCAGCACGCCGGTTAGTGGCTTTATTGGGCTCTGGGAGCCCGAGTTTGGGCTCGATGCGCAGGGCCGGCTGGTAGTATACTATTCGAGTGAAGAGCGCAAAGCCAGTGGCTACAACCAAATGCTGGCGCACAAAATCTCGACTGATGGCGGCTTGACCTGGGGCGAAGAAGTCATTGACGTGGGGAAGGCCGATGGCCACCTGCGGCCCGGCATGGCTATCGTGCGGCGCCTACCTAGTGGCCGCTACGTGATGAGCTACGAAATCTGCGGCCTTGGTTGCGATGCTTATGTGCGCACCTCGCCCGACGGCGTGAGCTGGGGTGACCCCGCCGACCCCGGCCAGCGCATCGAGTCTACCGAGGGGCACCACTTTGCCCACGCGCCCACCGTGGCCTGGGCGCCGCAAAAGGGCAATCCCCAGGGCCAGCTACTGGCCATTGGCCAGATGCTGCTCAACAATACCGACAACGGCGTGGCCCCCGCCAACGGTCGCGTGTACATGGTGAACACCCAAAATGGTACCGGCCCCTGGACCGAAACGGCCGCCCCTGTGCCCGTGCCCGATGCCAAGGATAACCCCTGCCCCAACTACAGCTCGCAGCTGCTACCCGGCGTCGATGGCCTCACGGTGCTCGAAGTAGCCCTCAAGTTTGAAGGCTCCACCTGCCAGGCGTTTTACCAGACGGCCCCGCTGCCTGCCGCGCCCAAGCCCGCGCCGCCCGGTCGCAAGCGGCGCTAATATTCCGCTGACCTTTACCGTATGCAGCTTTCGACTATTTCCCGCACCCTGCTGGCGGGCGCGCTGCTGCTGGCAGTACCCGCCGCGGCCCAGCGCACTACTTCAAAGGCTAGAGTGTCAAAGCGCCTGGCCGCGCCTATCCCCACCGCCATTGCCAATCCCGTGCTAGCCGGTGACTACCCCGACCCGTCGGTGACCCAGGTGGGGAACACATACTGGGCCACGGCCACTTCCTCTAACTGGGGCCCCACATTTCCGCTGCTCAAGTCTACTGACTTGCAGCACTGGGCTTTAGTGGGCCACGTTTTCCCCGGCGTGCGGCCGGCCTGGGCCGACTACTACTTCTGGGCGCCGGAAATCAACTACGACGCGAATGGTAAAACGTACGTCTACTACACGGCGCATATGCGCGGTGGCAACCTGGCCGTGGGCGTGGCCAGCGCCGACCGCCCCGAAGGCCCCTACCGCGACCACGGCCCGCTAGTGGGCCAGCCCGACGGCAGCATCGACGGCTTCCCAATGCGCGATGAAAACGGCCAGCCCTACCTCATTTGGAAGGAAGATGGCAACAGCATCCATAAGCCTACCCCCATCTGGGCACAGCGCCTGAGCGCCGACCGCACCACTTTGGTGGGTGAGAAAACCGAGCTGTTTCGCAACACCGCCGCCTGGGAGGGCAACCTCGTGGAAGGCCCCAGCGTGGTGCGGCACGGCGGCTACTTCTACCTGTTTTACGCCGCCAATGGCTGCTGTGGCGCCGGCTGCACCTATGCCACGGGCGTGGCGCGCGCCAAAAACCTGCTCGGCCCCTGGGAGAAATACGCCCGCAATCCCATCCTGACCAAGAACGACGTCTGGACCTGCCCCGGCCACGGCACGGCCATCGAGCGAGGCGGCCACTGGTACCTGCTGCACCACGCCTACCAAACCGGTAGCTTCCAGAACGTGGGCCGCCAGGGGGTGCTCAGCGAGTTTACCTGGACCAAGGCTGGCTGGCCTGAATTCTTGAATAACAACACTACCCCCACTTTGGCGGCCAAGGTGCCCGCCACCATCGCCGATGAGTTTGCTGGCGCTGTCCTGGCGCCCGCCTGGGAATGGCCAGTAGAGGACAAGCCGCAGTTTGCGCTGCAAAACGGCCAACTCCGGCTCACCGCCCGGCCCGATAAGGGCGGCGCGGCCCTGGGGCGCCCCACGCTGGCTGCCAGCTACTCGGCTACCACTACCTTGCTCAACCCCAGCACGCTGTCCGCTGGCGTCACCGCCGGCCTGGCTGCCCTCGGCGACCCCAACAACTCGCTCAGTCTGCTAGCCGGCGATGGCAAGCTGCAAGTGCAGGAGCGCCGCGACGGCAAAACCCGCACCCTGGCCGAGGCTGTCCTACCCCCCGCCACAACGTTGCATCTGCGCGTGCAGGACCAAGGCGGCAGCCACTACCGCTTCGCCTACAGCCCCGATGGCCGCACCTGGACCGAGCTGCTGCCCGCTGGCGAAAGGGCCGATGGCCAGTTCCTACCCCCCTGGGACCGTGGCGTACGCGTGGGCGTGGTTGCGCAGGGGCCAGCTTCGGCCACAGCCACCTTTGAGCGGTTTGAACTTGATAATAAATAACCACTATTTACCAGGTGCAGCTGCACCGGTCAGTTTGTTGCTCAGCAGTTGCATAAAGTAGCCACCCACTACCGAGCGGGCCTGGAAGCCCGCCTGGCGGGCGTTGGTGGTTTCGTGCCAGTCGGTGAGGGGCACGCGGCTGGGCGTGTCGTTGGCAAACTGCCACACCGGATTGATGAGCGCTGCAAAATCGGCCTGGCTGCCGGCCAGCGCGGCGGTCCACAGTATCCAGTCCGACTTGGTATAGGTCTTGCGGCTGTCGAGCGGCAGGCCGTATTTCTGCTGGTGCCGCAGGTAGAAAGCCAGTTCCTGCTGCGCCACCTCGGGCGGAAACACATTCAGGACGAGTACTTTGTCCCAGACCAGGTTGTACTTCTGGCTCCACGAGCCGGCGGGCTTGTCGAAAGTCAGGGCGTAGTGGTCGCCGTCCTGAGCCATCGCCATCCAGCGCTTGGCTAGGTCGCGGGCCAGGGTCTGATACTCGTTGGCGGTTTTGGTGTCACCGAGCTGGCGGGCCAGCTGGCCGTAGCAAGCAATGCCCATAATGGCCTTCACTGAGAGGTTGGTGTTGCGAGCTAAGTGCCCGGCAAAGTCGTCGGTGCTGAGCTGGTTGGCCGGGTCAAAGCCATCGCGCTTCAAAAAGCCCACCCATTTGGTAAGCGTAGGCCAATGCTCGCGGGCAAAGTCGGCCTTGCCATCCATCTTCACGACAGCAGCCGTGATAATGAGCATGTTGCCGGCTTCTTCCACGGGCATATCCTCCCCATAGGTCTGACCATTGGCTAGGGGGTAGGTGCCCACGTCGTGGGCCGGGAAATCCTTTTTCCAGCGGCCCGACTCCGAGTAATCGAAGATGAAGCGCAGCATCCCCTTCGCCAACTCGTTATTCATAGAGCAGAAATAGCGGCGCTGAGGGGTAGGTGATGTCCACGGTGCCGATGGAGCCGTTGGAGAAATTCTCCTTTGAGAAAAAGAACAGCTCGCCCTTGGGCCCGGCCACGATGCTGTGCGCCGCAATGGCCTGGCGATAAGCCAGCTGGTACAGGTCGGCGTATTTCGGGCCACCCGCCGCCTGAGCATCGGCCACTAGCTTTTGGTAGAAGGCCGTGGCTTTCTGGCGCAGCCGGGGGTAGTCGGCCTCGGCGGCGGCCAGGGCTTTTTCCATCGTCATGGCCGGGTCGCGGCGCCACTAGGGCCGCAGGTTTTGGCCAAAGTACTGCACCGCATACTGCTCGTCGTAGCCTAGTAGTAGGTGCTGCTCGGCGGGCGTGGCGGCCACGGCCCCCAGGTCGAGCACGGCGGCCTGCGCCACGCGCTGGGCCTGGCCCTTTGTGGGCGAAGCGGGGGACAGGGTACCGGTTTTAGCAAAGGCGGTTTTGAGCGTTTGTGGGTCGCCGTTAGCCAGGGTGGCCGCGCCGGACGTGGCCAGATAAGCGTAGCCCCAGTCGATACGCAGGTTTTCGCCGGCCTTGGCCAGCATGGGCTGGGCGGCAGTGCCCACGGCCTGCCAGCGCAAGCTACCGGCCGCGCCGGGCCGGGTAGCCACCTCCTGGTAGGGCGTATTACTGGCTAGCGTGCCGGCCTCGGTCAGGAGCACCTGGGTAGGGTGGGGCTGGCCGTCGGCCGCCGTGGCGGTGCAGGTAACGTAGCTCACGGGCTGGGCCACGGTTTCCAGCTCGTCAAGCAGCAGCGGCGATAAAAAATTGACCGTCAGGGTCACCGGGCCGGCGGCGAAGGAGTAGGTCGTCTGGGTGGCAGTCAGCTTCACGCCCGTTTGGCGGGCCCGGGCCAGCGGGGCGGGCGTAGGCAGCGTTTCGTAGAGGCCGGCGTCCAAGTATTCGCCTCCATGCGGGCTGTTGGCGTGCAGTGCCAGCACGTTATCGCCCGCGCGCAACGCCTGCCGGGCGGCGGGCGAAATAGGAAAGAAAGCGTAGGTGCTATTGTAGCCGGCCTGCTTGGTTAGCAGCACGCCATTCAGGTACACTTTCGCGTCGTCGTCGTGCTGCATCAGCAGGCGCAAATCGCCGGTGGTTTTGGGGTCGGCCACGCGCACGGTGCGCCGCACCCAGATGTCGCCGCCGGTCCAGCTGGTGCCGTGCTCACTTTTATTATCGGTGAAGGGCGCGGGGCCTTCCAGCCAGCTGCTAGCCGACGCGAAAGCAGCTTTTTCCCAGCCCGCTGCCGGTTTTTTGAACGTGTAGCGCGCCCGGTAGGGCTGTTCGCGCACCGTGGGCACTACGGCCCGGTACTGCGGCCCGGCCTGGCCCAGAAACTGGTAGGCCTGCCCATCGACGCGTACCACGCCCTCCAGGCTCTGCGCCTCACCGGTCCAGTGCCGGGTGGGCGCCGCCGCTAGCTCCTCCTGAAACGCCCATACGCTGAAATACGGGTTGTGCGTTACGAGCGGGTAGGCGGGGGACGCAACGTTTGGGCCTGGGCCACGCCCACACCCAGCACGCTACCTAACCAGAGTAAACAGCCTGTCCGTAAAAGCATTGTTTGAGGAAATTGAGTACAAAGCCTGGCTGCTTCGATAGCGACCAGCAAGAGCAATTAGAGGGGTAGTGGGCCTAAACTGCCCTGCTACTTGCGCACCCCAAACCGGTATTCCGTTACCGAGCGAAACGTTTCACCCGGCCGTAGCACAGTACTTGGGAAAGTCGGCTCGTTGGGCGAATCAGGGAAGTGCTGGGTTTCGAGGCAGAAGCCGTAGTGCTGGGGGTAGGCCACGCCGCCCTTGCCTTTTAGATTGCCTTTCAAGAAGTTGCCCGAGTAGAACTGCACGCCCGGCTGGTCGGTGTACACCTGCATCGTGCGGCCGCTGGTGGGCTCGTACACGGTGGCCGCCAGGGCGGGAGCGCTACGCATGCTGTCGGCTAGTACCCAGTTGTGGTCGTAGCCGCCGGGGGCCGCGCCCGACACCTGCTTGATGCGCTCGCCAATGGCGTGTGGCTGCCGAAAATCCATCGGCGTGCCGGCCACGGCTTGCAGCTTACCCATCGGAATCAGCGTGTTATCCACCGGCGTAAAGCGCTCAGCGTTTAGCGTCAGCTCGTGGCCCAGGATGTCTTTATCCTGCCCGTAGTTGAGGTTGAAGTAGCTATGGTTGGTGAGATTAAGCACCGTGGGCTTATCGGTGGTGGCGGTGTAAGCGAGGCGCAGCGCACCCGAGTTGGTGAGAGTGTAGACTACTCTCACGCGAAGGTTACCGGGGTAGTCCTCCTCTCCATCCTTGCTCAGATAAGTAAGCGTCAGCGTTTCGCCATCGGCCGAGGTGCCGGGCATAGCCGTCCACACGCGCTGGTTAAAGCCGCTGGTGCCGCCGTGCAGCGAGTTGGGCGCGTTGTTAAGAGGTAGTTGATAAGGCTTGCCATCCAGCGTGAATTTACCCTTGGCGATGCGGTTGCCGTAGCGCCCAATCAGGGCCCCGAAATAGGGATTTTCCTTCCTAAATAGGTCGCTGGTATAGCCGGTCAGGTCGTCGAAGCCAAGTACTACATCGCCCATTTTGCCGTTTTTGTCCGGTACCAGCAGGCTGGTCAGCGTGCCGCCAAAGTTGGTAATGGTGGCCTTCAGGCCGTGCGCATTCGTTAACGTGAAGAGCTGAGCATCAATACCTTCCTTCGTTTTGCCGAATGGCGTGGAGGTAGCCACGGTAACGGCGTGGAGCGAGTCGGCAGTCATGGGGATAGTAGGGGTGGTAGCGGCCGTTTGGGAAGCAGGCTGTTGCGAGCAGGCAGTGGCGGTTAGCAGCAGGCCAGCGAGGCTGCCCGCCAGCAGCTGGCGGCGGAGGGGGTGGGACATGGAAAAAGGAAGAAAACGAGGCGTGACCAACCGGGTACGCCAGAGACAAGGTGGCGCTTTCGGCGGCGCAAGGTAGAAAATGATGTTGATTCATGCAAACGTTTGCATGAAGGAAATTTTTATCCCGTATTGGCCGAAGCTGCCTTATCCTGTGCAACCTTTGCATTAATCTTTGCACTAACTATTGCGGTGAGCGGCGTGGGCTACAGCCAGTGCGGCCTCACTTTACTTCTATTTCGTGGCTAAAAAACGCGCCTCCATTACGGACCTAGCTCAGCAGCTCAATATTTCCGTCTCGACGGTATCGCGAGCGCTCAGCGGCCACAGTGCCATCAGCGAAGCGACCGTTAAACGGGTAACCGACCTAGCCAAGGAGCTTGGCTACCAGCCCAATAGCCTGGCCTCGGGCCTGCGCAAAGGCCGCAGCAACATGCTGGGGGTGATGGTGCCACACATCGACGGCAATTTCTTTTCGCAGGTAGTCAAAGGCATTGAGGCCGCCGCTAGCAAGGCCGGCTACCACGTGCTCATCTGCCAGTCGAACGAGGATGTAGTGCACGAGCGCGCCAACGTGGAAATCCTTATGAATGCCCAGGTGGAAGGCATTCTGGTGTCGCTTTCGCGCACTACCCGCGAGGTAAAGCACTTCGAGAAAGTGCGCAAGCGGGATATTCCCCTGGTGTTTTTCGACCGTATTCTGGCCGGCTACGATGTAAATGCGGTGGTGCTCGATGACCGCGCTGGCGGCTACCGCGCCACCAAGCACTTACTGGAGCAGGGTTACCGGCGCATCGCGCATTTCAGCGGACCCCAGCATTTGAACATTTATAAATATCGCCGCCAAGGCTACGAAGACGCCCTGCGCGAGTACGGTCTGCCGGTGGCGGAAGAGCTTACCATCTTAGGCGATATGAAGATGGATGACGGCAGTGACGGGATGCGGCAACTGCTGGCCTTACCCCAACCGCCCGATGCGGTGTTTTCGTGCAGCGACCTTTCGGCGGCCGGCGCGCTGCAAGTGCTCAACGAGCGTGGCCTGCGCGTGCCCCAGGACATGGGCCTGGTCGGTTTCAGCAACGAACTATTTTCGTGCCTTACAGTGCCCCAAATTACCTCCATCGACCAACACTGCGAGCTAATGGGGCGCTCGGCTACCCACCTGCTACTGCAAGTAATGGAGGAGCGCGAACAGCACTATGCCCCGCGCCATGTGGTATTGCAGCCTGATTTATTTGTGCGGGCCTCGTCTTTGCGCCTCGGCCAAGAAGGATAGGACAACTAAGCTAGCCCCGGAGCCCTGGCGCATTTTTTCTGAAAAATGTGCAAACGTTTGCACTTGCGTTTGCTACCTTCGCGCTGTCTTTTCCCACTCGTCGCGCTTTTTTATGACTTATCCGCCCCGTGCCCGCTGGGGACTAGCTGCGCTAGTGCTGTGCGAAGCCAGCGCCGTGGCACAACCAGCTACCGCCCCCGCGCCGCTGGCCCCGCTAGCTTACCGGGAATTAGCGCCCGGTGCCATTCAGCCTGCCGGCTGGCTGCGCACGCAGCTGGGCATTATGCGCGACCACAGCACGGGTCACCTCGACGAAACCTACCCCAAGCTACGCGATAAAAACGGCTGGCTCGGGGGCACCGGCGACGGTTGGGAAGAAACTCCCTATTGGCTTGACGGTGCCATATCGCTGGCCCACCTGCTTCAGGATAAACCCTTGTTGGCCAAGGTACAGCGCTACGTGGACTGGTCCATTCAGCACCAGCGGCCCTCGGGCTACTTCGGCCCGCTGACCAAGGCCGAGCAAGCAGCCGGTAAGCTGCTTGATGTGCAAGGAACTCAGGGCGAGGATTGGTGGCCGCGCATGGTCATGCTCAAGGTGTTTCAGCAGCACTACCAAGCCACTCACGATGCGCGAGTGCTGCCTTTCCTGACCCGCTACTTTCGCTACCAGTTGGCCAACCTGCCGGCCGCACCGCTGGGCCAGTGGAGCGAGTGGAGCACCGTGCGCGGCGGCGATAACCTACTGGTGATCTATTGGTTATACCGGCAAACCGGCGAGCCGTTTCTGCGCGAGCTGGGCGAGTTGCTTTACCAGCAAACCACGCCCTGGACGGCCCTGTTCGCGGACCGCGACTGGGTGATGGAAGCTGCCGCCAACCAAACCGATGCCCACTGGATGAACCGCCACGGTGTGAACGTGGGCATGGGCTTGAAGCTGCCCGTGGTGTACAGCCAAGCCCACCCCGAACAGCCTGCGCTGCCGCAGGCGCTACGTACTGGCTGGCAAGACATTATGACGCTGCATGGCCTGCCCACCGGCATGTTTTCGGCCGATGAGGACTTGCATGGCAACTTGCCCACCCAGGGCACTGAGTTGTGCGCGGTGGTCGAAACCATGTACTCGCTGGAGCAGGCTGCCGCCATTACCGGTGACGCTACCTACCTCGACGCGCTGGAACGCATTGCCTACAACGCCCTACCTACCCAAACCACCGACGACTACGAAAGCCGCCAATACTTCCAGGTGGCTAACCAGGTGCAGGTGCAGCGGGGTGTACTCAACTTTTCGCTGCCCTTCGAGTACGGGATGAACAATGTTTTTGGGCCCTATGCCGGCTATACCTGCTGCACGGCCAACATGCATCAGGGCTGGACCAAATTTGCGACGCACCTCTGGTACGCCACGCCGAGTCAGGGTGTAGCGGCCTTAGAATATGCGCCCAACGTGCTGACGACGAAAGTAAATGGTAACGTGCCGGTGACCATTCGGGAAGAAACTGCCTACCCCTTCGGCGACGAAATTAACTTTGTTTTCGACCTGAAAAAGCCCATCGCATTTCCGTTGGTGCTGCGCGTGCCGGGTTGGTGTGCCGAGGCCACGGTGCTGCTCAACGGCCAATCGCTGCGCACCGACAAGGGCGGCCAGGTTATCACTCTGGCCCGCACCTGGCGGCCCGCCGACCACCTCACGCTGCGCCTGCCCATGCCGGTGCGCACCAGCAGCTGGGCCCGCAACTCGCGCACCCTGGAGCGCGGCCCGCTGGCCTACGCCCTTCAAATTAAGGAGCAGTGGCAGGAAGGCCAGCAGGCCCAGGAAGGTCGCTACTTTACTCTCACGCCCGGCAGCCCCTGGAACTACGGCCTGCCCCACGCCGTGGTCGAGGACCCCATTCTCGCCACTACCGTGGCCGCTAAGCCGCTGGCGGCCAGTGCCAACGGATTTTACTGGAACGCGGCCAATGCGCCCATTACCCTCACCGTCAGCGGCCGGCGCTTGCCCGCCTGGCAGCTCGATGAGGGGGTAGCCCCGCAACCCGTTACGCCCCGCGATGGCCTCTATAAGGGGCCCGTGGACTCCACCCTTGAAACGCTCACGTTTATCCCCTACGGTTGCACCAAGCTGCGCGTGGTGGCCTTACCCATTATTCCCTAGCCTATGGTTTCTGGTAAAATATTGTTCGTGAGCGCGTTGCTAGGTATTAGCCACCTGGCGGGCGCGCAGGCCCCGGCCCCACGCACCTTTACGAACCCGCTGAAGGTGAATGGCCCCGACCCGTGGATTATCCGCCACGGCGGCTATTACTACTACACCAATACGATGGGTAAGAACCTGACCCTCTGGAAGTCAAAACTCCTGGAAGGGGTGAAGGACGCGCCCGGCGCGGTGGTTTGGACGCCGCCGGCCACCGGCCCCAACTCCACCCAAATTTGGGCGCCTGAGCTGCACTTTTTCGCTGGGAAATGGTACCTCTACTATACGGCCTCTGACCAGGCCAAGGCGGGGGATGACACGCGCTACGTGTTTGTGTTAGAAAATGCCAGCCCTGACCCCACTACCGGCACCTGGGTAGACAAGGGCCGCGTGAACACGAAATACAGCGGCCTCGACGGCACCGTGTTTGAGCACGGCGGCCAGCGCTATTTTGTGTACTCGGCCTACGTGGGGCCGCAGAGTGTGCTGGCCATCGCGCCCATGAAAAACCCCTGGACGCTCGACGCCGCCCGCGAAACGACCATTGCTACCCCCACCCAGAGCTGGGAAAAGGGCGGCGGCCGCCAGATTTTGGAAGGCCCCGAGTTTCTGGCTGGTAAGAAAGGGCAGCTCTTGCTGGTGTATTCGGCCAGCGCCTGCTGGGACGATAATTACGCCCTAGGAATGCTCACGGCCCGGCCCGGCGCCGACCCGCTCCTGGCCGCCTCCTGGGTAAAATCGCCGGAGCCCGTGTTTCACCCATCGGCCGAGAATGGCGTGTGGGGCACCGGCCACAACGGCTTCACCACCTCGCCCGACGGCCGCGAAAGCTGGATTATCTACCACGCCAAGGCGGCGGCCGATGGCAAGTGTGAAGGCCGCAGCTCCCGCGCCCAGCGGTTCAGCTGGCGGCCCGATGGCTCGCCCGATTTTAGCGTGCCCGCTGCGCTAGCCACGCCCCAGCCCGTGCCCTCGGGCGAGTGAGCCCGCTAGTTTGCGCGGGCTACCGGTGAGCAGCTCGCAGGTTTCGGGCGTCTCCTTGCCACTACGCCGGGGCGCATTGCACCTACTTTATTTCCTACCCCCCTCTTTTTTCCTCTTCCCACATGAAAAAACTATCCATGCTGCTGCTGGGCTTGTCGCTGCTCGGCGCCCCGCTGGCCCAGGCCCAGAAAGTTAAGACCAAAACCAAGGGTACTGCCGCCATGCTTGCCCCCAGCCAGGCCGGCCGCTGGTCGGCCGACAAGGCCAACGCCTGGTACGCCGCCCGGCCCTGGATGACGGGCGCCAACTTCATCCCCAGCACCGCCATCAACCAGCTCGAAATGTGGCAGGCCGCCACGTTTGACCCCGCCACCATCGATAAGGAGCTAGGTTGGGCCGAGGGCATCGGCTTCAATACAATGCGCGTGTTTTTGCACAGCCTGGCCTGGAAAGAGGACCCTGCGGGCTTCAAAAAGCGGATGAACGACTACCTGGCTGTCGCCGATAAGCACCACATTGGCACCATCTTCGTCTTCTTCGATGACTGCTGGAACAAGGACTCGCACATTGGTACCCAACCCGCGCCCAAAACCGGTATCCATAACTCGGGTTGGCTACAGGACCCCGGCGACCCGGCCTCGCGCGACTCGGCTACTTTTATGCAGCTGCGGCCCTACGTGACCGACGTGCTCACCAGCTTCGCTCATGACAAGCGCATTGCGCTCTGGGACTTATATAACGAGCCTGGCAACCAGGGCAAGAGCACTGCCTCCCTGCCACTGGTGCGCAACACCTTTGCCTGGGCCGAGGCCGTGCGCCCCGACCAGCCCTTAAGCATGGGCATCTGGAACCTGGATTTCCAGGCTCTCAACACTTATCAGGCGCTGCACTCCGACGTGATTACCTACCACAACTACGACGAGGTGCCGGCCCACCAGCGCGAGATTGAACTGCTCGAAACCCACGGCCGGCCGCTCATCTGTACCGAATACATGGCCCGGCCCCGCAACTCGCGCTTTGTCAATATCTTACCCCTGCTCAAAAAGTACCGCGTAGCGGCCATTAACTGGGGCCTCGTGGATGGCAAAACCAATACTAAATACGCCTGGGATACACCCCTGGCCGATGGCTCGGAGCCCAGCGAATGGTTCCACGAAGTTTTTCGCAAAGACGGCACGCCTTACCGTCAGGACGAAACCGACCTGATTAAGAAGCTGAACAGCAAGCCCTAATAGCTGGTGCCCAGCAATAAGAAGCCCCTACCCTCCCTTTCGGTCAGGAAGAGAGGGTAGGGGCTTCTTATTGCCGGGCCACCGCCGCCCCAGCGCTCAGCTATACAACGCCTGCTGAAACGCGCGCCGGTACTGCAGGGGGCTGTGCTGCCGCTGCGCCTTAAAGAGCTTGTTGAAGTACGAAACGTCGCGAAAGCCGCTGTCGTAGCAAATTTCAGCCACCGCCTTATTGGTGCTCACCAGTTGCTGCGTGGCGTACTGCAAGCGGTACTCAATCATCACTTCGACGAAGGTTCTGCGGGTCAAATTCTTGAAATATTTGCAAAAGGCATTAGGAGTAAGATGGGCTACCTCTGCCACCTGCGCCAGGGTGAGGGGCCCCCGAAAGTGCTCGACCAGGTAGGCCATTACCCGGTGGTAGCGCTCGCGCTCGGCGGGTGCTAAGGTGCCCACCCGCTGCTGCGCGTCCAACACTTCGTAGTGCGGGGTACTAGCCAGCGCTTGCAACAGGCCCAGTAGGGCCTGCAGGCGGCGAAAAGGATCAGGCTCCTGCCCGAGTTGGCGTAGCGCGGGCCGCAGGTGCTGGCCGGCATCGGGAAAGTGTAGGCCATTGGCGCTGCGACGCAGCAGCTGCGCAATGGCGTGCATTTCGGGCTTGCCGAAAAACACCTCCCCCAGACACTCGTGGGTGAACTGCGCCACGACCGACACCGACGCGGCCCGCTGGAGGCCGGCCGGGGCCGTTTTCCAGCAGTGGGGCAGCTGCGCGCCGACCAGCACTAAATCGCCGGGGCCGTATTCGGCCACGTGGCTGCCCACGTAGCGCCGGCCCCGGCCCTGCACAATGAGGGTCAGCTCATACTCGGGGTGGTAGTGATAAGGAGCTGTGAAGACCTCCTCGGCAAAAGTGCGCACCGAAAAGGAAGAGGCCGCATTGGGGGCGACGGCCTCGTAAGCAGCTTTGAGCATGGGTGTAGAAGGGTGAGAAAATGGGGTAGGAGCGGGGCGTCAGGATAATATACACCAAGAAATGGCCAATAAAGTTATTTTTTTTCGGTGAGAAATGCCGGTGCTTTGCCTTGGTAAAACCCAAGCAATTCACTGGCTATGACTATTTATCCCGAAGACCTGCCCGCCCTGGCCGAGAGCAAGCGTCTGAGTACCACTCAAATTCAGGAATTCCGGACGCTGGGCCACACCCTCACCCGCGGCGTGCTCTCGCCCGCCGAGGTGGCCGCCTACCGCCCGGTCATTGAGCAGGCCGCCGAATGCTACAACACCGAGGCCCGGCCGCTGGCGGCGCGCGATACCTACGGCAAGGCTTTTTTGCAAATTATGAACCTATGGCGCGCCGACGAGCGGGTACGCCGCTTTGTGCTGGCCCGGCGCTTTGCCCAGCTGGCGGCCGACCTACTGGGCGTCGAAAACGTGCGTATCTACCACGACCAAGCGCTGTTTAAGGAGCCCGGTGGCGGCCCTACCCCCTGGCACCAGGACCAGCACTACTGGCCCCTCGACACCACTAACACCATCACCATGTGGATGCCGCTGGTGGACATCGATGCTGACATGGGAATGCTCACCTTCGCCTCGGGCTCGCACCGGCGGGGGGCAGTATTCGACCACGAAATTTCCGATACCTCGGCAGCCGAGTTTGACCGCTATGTGCGCGAAAACGACTTCCCCGTGACGCGGGCCGCCACCATGCGGGCCGGCGATGCCACCTGGCACTACGGCTTTACCATTCACCAGGCCCCCGGCAACCAATCTACCCAAATGCGCGAGGTGATGACCATCATTTATCTCGCCGACGGGGCCCGCGTGGTAGCGCCGCATCACCAGGCGCAGCACAACGACCACGCCCGCTGGCTCCAGCACCTGCCCGCCGGCGCGCTAGCAGCATCGGAGCTGAATCCACTGGTTCTGTAGGGTTTGGCGATTAAAAATTATCAACCAATAAGTTACAAACAAAGAACGTCGTGCAGCTCGTCTTTTTTTGCCCACACTGGGGCCAGGAGCACCTGCAGCCCGCCGAGTTTGTGGCCCGCGTGCAGGCGGCGGGCTACGACGGGGTGGAGATGGTAGTGAGTCCCAACCCGGCCGAGCGGGCACGCTGGCAGCGGCTGCTGGCCGACCACCACCTGCTCTTCATCGGGCAGGTGCTGGAGGCAGGGCGGGGCAAGGGCTTTACCGAACACCTGGCCGAAACGGAGCTATACCTGCGCAACGCCACTACTATGCAGCCGCTGAAAATCAATTCCTTCACCGGCCGCGATTACTTCAGCTTCGAGCAAAACAGCGCTCTCATCCGCCGCACTACCGAGGTGGGGCAGGCACTGGGCGTGCCGGTGGTGCACGAGATTCACCGGGGCCGCTTCACCTACAGCGCGCCGGCACTGCTGCCCTACCTGGCTGCGTTTCCGGACCTGCGGCTGAACGCCGATTTCTCACACTGGTGCTGCGTGAGCGAGTCGTATTTGCAAGCGCCCGAGCTGGCCCACTGCGTGCGCCAGGCTCTGGGCCGGGCTGATCACCTGCACGCCCGCGTGGGCCACCCACAGGGCCCCCAGGTGAGCGACCCGCGTGCCCCCGAGTGGGACGAGGCGCTGGGCATTCACCTGGCCTGGTGGGACGAGCTGGTGGCCCGGCACCGGGCGCAGGGCACCGCCTGCTTCACCATTACGCCCGAGTTTGGGCCCGCCCCCTACCTGCCCGCGCTGCCCCACACCCAGCAGCCCGTGGCCGACCAATGGGAGCTGAACGCCTGGATGCTGGCGCTGCTGAAGAGCCGCTACGCCCCCGAAACAGCCGTTCCGCTGCCCGCTGAAATAGTGAAAAAAGCGGAATCAGCTCCACTGGCCTTCCCCTAAGCGCCGGGCGCTGCCTGATTGCCTCTGGCAAACTCCCGATTGCCTTCCTACCCTTGCCCTCCCTTCCCACCCACCCTATGCGCAACTTTACGTTATTCAGGCTAAGCCTTGGCAATAAGCATTTTAACTTAATTAAAATCCTCACGGGCTGCTGGTTAGTGCTACTGCTGGCGGGCAGCCGGCCCGCACTGGCGCAGGCCGTGGCCCCGCGCTGGTCGCCGGAAAAAGCCGCCGCCTGGTACAACCAGCAGCCTTGGCCCTGCGGCTTCAACTACATCCCGGCCAACGCCATTAACTACACGGCCATGTGGGACAAGACTAGCTTCTCGCCTGAAGTGATTGACCGCGAGCTGGCGCTGGCCGCCACCACGGGCTTCAACTGCGCGCGGGTGGTGCTGCAATACGCCGTGTGGGCCGATGACCCGGCGTATTTCCGGCAGACCTTCGGCCGGTTTCTGGCCATTGCCGATAAGCACCACATCCGGGTGATGCCGACTTTGTTCGACGACTGCGTGTTCAACGACCAGGTGGACCCCAAAATCGGCAGGCAGCCCGAGCCCGTTATCGGCTGGTACGCCTGGGCGTGGTCGCCGAGCCCCGGCCACACGCTGGTGGCCGACACGACTTCCTACCCCCGGCTGGAAAAGTACGTGAAAGACGTAATGACCACCTTCCGCACCGATAAGCGGGTGCTGCTCTGGGACTTGTACAACGAGCCCACCAACGGCGGCCTGGGGGCCAAAAGCCTGCCGCTGGTGCGCGGCGTGTGCCGCTGGGCGCGGTCCGTGGACCCGGTGCAGCCCATCAGCATCGGCTACTGGTCGGACAATGCCCCGCTGCACCGCCTCATCGAGGCCAACGCCGACGTGACCACCTTTCACAACTACGGCACGGCAGCCAAGATGCGCGAGGAGATAAGCAAATTGGCCCAGCTGCACCGCCCCCTGATTTGCACCGAGTGGCTGAACCGCCCCCGCGGCTCGGACGTGGAAACCGTACTACCTATCCTCTACGAGCACAAAGTGGGGGCCCTAAGCTGGGGCCTGGTCAACGGCGAAACCCAGACCCACCTGCCCTGGGGGCACCGCCCGGGCGGTCCCGAGCCCACCGTGTGGCAGCACGACCTGTACCACAACGACCTGACGCCCTACCGACCCGAGGAGCTGGCCACGTTTGCCCGGCTCATACAGGATTCCAAAACCAAGGCTTACCGGCAGCAGCACGCGCAGGTAGCGGTGGCGCCAGGGGGGTAGGGCCCTCGCCGCCCTACCCCCTGGCGTGGGCGCTGCTTTAGTCCCGTTTTTCCCATTTCACCCTTCTTTCCCCACCCATTTATGAAAATAATTGTATCCGCCGTAGTGCTCCGCCTGAGCCACCCGCTGGCGGTGGGCGCCGCCCTCAGCGGGGGCCTAGGCCTGGTAGCGCCCCTGGCCGCCGTGGCCCAGACCACCCGCACGGTCAAGGGCACCGTAACCGACGAAACCGGAGCCGGCCTGCCCGGCGTGACGGTGGTGCTGAAAGGCACCTCGACCGGCGCCTCGACCGATGCCGAGGGCAAGTACTCCATCGCTTTGCCCAACGGCACGGGGGTCATCCGCTTTTCCTTCGTCGGCTACACCGAGCAGGAACTGGCCATTAACGACCAAACGACGGTGAACATCAAGCTCGTGGCCTCGTCCAAGGCGCTCGATGATGTGGTGGTGGTGGGCTACGGCACCCAGCGCAAGGAAGACCTGACCGGCGCGGTAGTCAGCGCCAATATCGAGTCTTTCCGCAACCAGCCCAACACCAACATCACGCAGTCGCTGCAGGGCACGGTGCCGGGCCTCAACGTGGGGCAGATAAGCGCGGCAGGCGCCAACCCCAGCATTCAGATTCGCGGGGCCACCACCATCAGCGGCAATGCCAACGTGCTGATTGTGCTCGACGGCATCATTTTCACGGGCGCGCTCTCGTCGCTCAACCCCGACGACATTGCTTCGGTTGACGTGCTCAAGGATGCCAGCTCCACGGCCGTGTACGGGGCGCAGGCCGCCAACGGCGTGCTGCTCATCACCACCCGGCGCGGGCGGGCCAATCAGAAGCCCCGCTTCAACTATTCGGGTTACATTGCCGGGCAGCGGCCCACCGTGAACCTGCACCCGCTCAACCGCGACCAGTACTTGCAACGCATTAAGGACCTGACGTATCTGCAGGCCTACCTGCCACCCGACTACACCACGCCCAACCCGGCCTACAACCTGGCAGCCAACGTGGACCGCTCGGCCCTGGATGCCAACAACCAGATATTGCCCAATGACTACGACTGGTGGGGGGCGGGCACCCAGACGGGCTACGTGCAAAACCACGAGGTGAGTATTTCGGGGGGTAGCGACAAAACAACCTACCTGTTCTCAGCGGGTTACAACAAGCAGCGGGGCTTTATCAAAAACGACGACTTCAACCGCAAAACTGTACGGGTGAACCTCGAAACGCAGGTAACCAATTGGTGGAAGCTGGGCACGCAGTCGTTTGCCTCCATCAACGACTACAGCGGGGCCGAGCCCTCGCTGGCCGACCTCGTGCGGGCCTCTCCCCTGCTCACGCCCTACGATGCCAACGGCAATATCATCCCGTTTCCGGACGGCACGGTGAACCCCAACCCGTTCAACACCTACAACGTGGCCGACTACGATAAGCGGCTGAGCTTTTTCGGGAATTTCTTTTCCGATATCAGCGTGCCGTTTGTGAAGGGCCTGAACTACCGTACCAACTTCGGCAACAACTATCGCAACGACAGCCACTACTACGCCAGCCAGTACGACGCCGGCCTCACCGGTCGCGCCTACAAGGATAACAACCAGTACTACGAATCCACATTTGATAACATCGTTACCTACAACCGCAACTTCAACGAGAAGCATGACTTCACGCTGACGCTGCTCTACAGCGCCATCAAGCGGCAGTCCAACCACACGCTGGCAGATGCCATGGGCTTTTCCAACCTCACGCTGGGCTACAACAGCCTGCAGCAGGGCGCCATCCAGCGCAACTCTTCCGATGGCTACCAGGAGACGCTGAACGGACAGATGGCCCGCCTCAACTATAAGTTTCTGGACCGTTACCTGCTCACGGCTACCATCCGGCGCGACGGCTTTTCGGGCTTTGCCACGAACAATAAGTACGGCGCGTTCCCGTCGGCGGCCCTGGGCTGGATTATCACCAACGAGCCTTTTTTCAAGCAGTCGTGGGTGAATTTTTTGAAGCTGCGGGCTGGCTACGGAGCCAGCGGCAACCTCACCAGCCGCTACTCCTCGCTGGCGCAGGTATCGGCGGGGGCCGCCTACGTGTTCGGCGACGGGGGCAGCACGCAGTTTGGCCAGCAGGTGCAAACGCTTTCCAACCCCAACCTAAAGTGGGAATCGACTAAGGGCTTCAACGTAGGCCTGGACTACGTGCTGCTGAAAAACCGCATTTCCGGCAACGTGGATGTGTACAGCACCAAGACCAGCGACCTGCTCTTCGACGTGAACATCCCCGGTATCACGGGCTTCCAGACGGTGCGCACTAACGTGGGGCAGGTCAGTAACAAGGGCATTGAGGTGACGCTGACAACCGCCAACATCGCTACCCCCGCCTTCAAGTGGAACACGACCTTTAACGTATCATCCAACCGCAACAAGATTCTGAAGCTGGTGGGGCTGGGGCTCGATGCCAACGGCAACGGCACGGAGCAGGATTTGGTCAACAGCAACCTGTTCATCGGCAAGCCCATCCAGACCATCTACGACCTGCAGGTGAACGGCATTTACCAGCTGGGCGACAACATTCCGGCCGGTTACTACCCCGGCACCTACCGGGTGGTAGATGCCAACGGCGACGGCAAGTTTACGCGCCTCGACGACCGCGTGTTTATTGGTAACCAGGAGCCCTCGTACCGCTTCAGCGTGCTGAATACGTTTGACTACAAGGGCTTTACGCTCACCGCGTTCATCAACTCGGTGCAGGGCGGCAAAGACAGTTACCTGGGGGCCAACTACAACGGCATCGGCAGCGTGCTCAGCGACAACTCGCGCCGCTTCAACTACTTCAGCGACATCGACTACTGGTCGCCGAGCAATCCCAATGCCGAGTACCCGCGCTCGGCCGTGGGCCCGGCCCTGGCCCCGACCGTGTACCGTAGCCGCAACTTCGTGCGCCTGCAAAACGTGTCGCTGACCTACCATTTCGGCAAGGCGCTGACCAGCAAGCTATCGGCCGACAATTTAAGTGTGTTTGTGAGCGGCAATAACCTGATTACCTGGACGAACTGGAAAGGCTGGGACCCCGAAACGGGCGTGGGCCTGGTCGACAACTTCGGCGCATTCAACAATGCCCGCCCCGTGCTGCGCACTTATTCGACCGGGGTAAACATCACTTTTTAACGGTTTAAAACCATGAAAACCCGCTACAAACTGCTGCTGCCGTTGCTACTGCTCAGCGCCACCGCCTGCAAAAAAGAGTTTCTGGACGAGCAGCCCTTGGACTTTCTCAGCACCACCAATTCTTACAACACGCTGGCCAATTTTCAGGCCGCCACCAACAACCTCTACAGCCTGGTTCGCATCGAGTTCTACACCCGCAACGAAACCGCGCCGATGGATTATCTCTACGGCACCGATATCGTGTTTGACGGCTCGCCCTCGGTGGACCGCTTTACCAACTACGCCGCCACACTCGACCCTTCAGCCACGCTCGCCAACACTCATTGGCAGGGGCTGTATAAAATTGTGGCCGAGGCCAATACGATAATCTCACGGCTGCCGACTTCAGCCGTGGGCGATGCCGACCAGAAAGTGGTGGAAGGCCGGGCGCGGTTTTTCCGAGCCTTCGCCTACCGCACGCTCACGTATATGTATGGCGACGTGCCGCTGGTGACGGCGGAGGTAACGAGCGCAGCCTATAACTACACCCGCGCGCCGCAAGCCGACGTGTATAAGCAAGCCATTGCCGACCTGACGATTGCGGCGGCTAACTTGCCTGGTCCCACAGCCGTGCGCGACGGCGAAATTAGCAACGCCGCCGCCCAGCACCTACTGGCCGAAGTGGCGCTGGCGGCCGGGCAGTACCAGCAGGCCGTGACGGCCGCCACGGCAGTTATTGGCGACCCAAATATGAAGCTGATGCGTGCCCGCTTCGGCTCGACTGCCGGGGTAATGCCCGGCGACGTGTACTACGACCTATTTCGGCGTAACAACCAGAACCGCTCGGCCGGCAACACGGAAGGCATCTGGGTGGTGCAGTTTGAAACCGACCTGCCGGGCGGCAGCGCCACCTCAACCGGTTTCCTGGGCTCGGCCCTCTATGAGCGGCACTTCGGAGTGGGGCTGGGTAGCTTCGTAACGGGTGGCGTATCGCCCTTCCGCTGGCCCACCGGCGACTTGCACGGCGGCCGAGGCGTGGCACTGGGCCTCTCGACCAAGTACTTCTCCAATACCATCTGGGCCAGTGACTTCACCACCGACATGCGCAATGCTAACCACAATTTTGTGCGCGTTTTCACCTATAACAACCCCGCTACCCCGGCCTACTACGGCAAGACGGTTTCGACTGAGAGCCCACCCGCCGACGTTGTTGTGCCCAGCCGGCCGTTTTCGGCCTACCAGTCGAAGGTGACGACGCCGGGCCAGCACCCGGCCGCTCTCTATATCGACCCGGCTACACTCTACCTCAAGTCGAGCGCCGGCGGCACCTACGCCGACCAGTACATGTTTCGGCTGCCCGAAACGTACCTGATACGCGCCGAGGCCTACCTGAAGCTCAACAACCTCACCGCCGCCGCCGCCGACCTCAACTTCGTTCGGGCGCGGGCCAATGCTTCGCCCGTGGCGCCCGGCAGCGTGAACATCGACTACATCCTGGATGAACGGATGCGCGAGCTGGGCGTGGAAGAAAAGCGCCGCCTCACGCTCATGCGCCTGGGCCTGCTCTACGACCGGGTGAAGAAGTGCAACCCGTACTACGCTGATATTCAGCCCCGATTCAATTTGCTTCCCATCCCGTCTTCGGAGATTGAGCGCAACCGGGAAGTGAAGCTGCCGCAGAATCCGGGCTACTGAGGGGTAGGGGCACTATTGGCCTAGGGCGCGAAAATATTCACAACTAAGTGCTTAGATGATAGTTAATTTTGAGTGGCCGCTTACTCGCCTGCTCCGGCTCCTGGTCAGCGCCACGCTGGCTTGCCTGGCCACGCCTACCCCCGCCCGGGCGGCCCCCGTGCGGCCCATCGTAGTCAACGCCACCACCGACGGCACGGCCTTCCGACTGGCCCAGGGAGGAAGGTCAGCCCCCATTTTTGTGGACACCGCCGATGCCGAAGTAGTGCATATTGCCGCCCGCTGCCTGGCCGCCGACGTGGCCAGCGTGGCGGGCACCCAACCCACCGTGTCAACCCAGCCGCCCAAGCCGGCCGATTACGCCGTTTTTATGGGCACGTTGGGTCGTAATGCGCTGATTGACAAGCTAGTAGTGACGCATAAAATTGACGTGGCCGGCCTGAAAGGCCAGTGGGAATCCTACAACATATTGACGGTGGAAAACCCCGTGCGGGGCATCAAGCACGGGCTGGTGCTGGTGGGCAGCGACCGGCGCGGAACGGCCTACGCGGCCTTCACGCTGGCCGAGGCCCTGGGCGTGTCGCCTTGGCAGTGGTGGGCCGACGTGCGGCCCGCGCACCAAGCGGCGTTGTGGGTGCGGGCCGGCGCGCACCCGCAGCCCGCGCCGGCAGTGAAGTATCGGGGTGTGTTTCTCAATGATGAGGACTGGGGCCTGCAGCCCTGGGCCGCCAAAACCTATGAACCCGAAACCAACGACATCGGGCCCAAAACCTACGCCAAGGTGTGCGAATTGCTGCTGCGCCTGCGGGCCAACTACCTGTGGCCGGCCATGCACCCCTCCACTAAGCCATTCAACTCGTTTCCGGGCAATAAGGTGGTGGCCGACCAGTACGCCATCGTGATGGGGGCCTCGCACCACGAGCCCATGCTGCGCAACACCTACGAGTACGACGAAAAGCAGCTAGGGCCCTGGAACTACGCCCGCAACCGCCAGCATATCTACGACTTCTGGGACCAGCGAGTCGTTACCAACGGCAAGTACGAAAACCTCTACACCGTGGGTATGCGCGGCCTCAACGACAGCGGGATGCCGGGCGAAAACACCACCGCCGCCAAAATCAAGGTGCTCGAAGAGGTGTTTGCCGACCAGCGCCGGATGTTGGCCCAGCACGTCAACCCCGACCCGACCAAAGTGCCACAGGTATTCGTGCCCTACAAGGAAGTGCTGGACCTGTACCGCAGCGGCCTTAAAGTGCCCGACGACGTGACCCTGATGTGGGTGGATGACAACCATGGCTACATCCGCCAACTCTCAACGCCGCAGGAGCAAAAGCGCAGTGGCGGCAGCGGCGTGTACTACCACCTCTCGTACTGGGGCGAGCCCGAAGACTACCTCTGGCTGAGTACTACCGCCCCCGCGCTGGTTTGGGAAGAGATGACCAAAGCCTATGACTACCAGGCCCGTACCGTGTGGTTGGTGAACGTGGGCGACCTCAAGCCCGCCGAAATCGGCACCGAGTTTTTCATGCGTCTAGCCTGGGACCCGGACCAGTTTCGCCACTTCAACCAGCTCCACTACTTGCAGGCGTGGGCCGCGTGCACCTTCGGGGCGGCGCAGGGGCCAGCTATCGGGCAGGTGCTGGACGAGTATTACCGCCTGAACTCGGTGGCGCGGCCCGAGATGCTGCAGCCCACCCGCACCGGCTTCAGCGCCGTGGCCTACGGCGACGAGGCCGGGCAGCGCCTCGCGGCCCTGGCCCGGCTGGTGCGGCAAACCGATTCGCTCTACGCCCAAACCGAGCCCCGGCTCAAAGATGCCTTTTACGAGCTGGTGGCCTACCCCGTGCGCGCCGCTAGCTTAATGAACGTCAAGACCTTGCAGGCCGAACGCAGCCGCCTCTATGCCGCTCAGGGCCGCGCCAGCGCCAACCGTTACGCCGCCGAAGCCGAAGCGGCATTCGCCCAAATCAAGCGGGAAACTCAGTTTTACAATACCCAGATGGCTGGCGGCAAGTGGAACCACATCATGTCGTACCAGCCTCGCGACCGGGCCGCCTACCAAATGCCGCCCGTGGGCCACGTAGCGCCCGGCCCGGCGGCCGGCCTCAGGGTGGCCGTGGAGGGCACCGAAGCAGTGGCTACCGCGCCCAGCACGCTACCTTCCTTCACCGCCGGGCTAGCCGAACAGCATTTCTTCGACGTATTTGACACCGGCCCCCCGCCGCTGGCCTGGCAAGCCACGGCCAGCGCGCCTTGGATTCAGCTCAACCCAGCCAGCGGCACCGCGGCCGACGAGGCGCGGGTATGGGTGCGCGTGGACTGGGCCCGCGCGCCCGCTGGGGCCACCCTGGCGGGCACCGTCACGGTGCGCGGCGCGGGGGCCAGCCGGGTAATCAGCCTTACCGCCAACCGGCCCGTCGGACTAGTTGATTTCAAAGGTTTTATCGAAGAAAACGGAGCAGTGGCCATTGAGGCCGCGCACTTCTCGCGGGCGCGGCCGGGCGCGGCCGCTGCCTGGACGGTAGTGCCCGGCCTGGGCCGCCTGGGCGATGCCGTGACACCGCTGCCGGCCACCGCGCCCAGCCTCGACACCACGGCGGCGGCCCTGCGCCAGGCCCCGCGCCTAGAGTATGACTTGCAGTTGTTTACGCCCGGTCCGGTGGCCATTACGGCGTATTGCCGGCCCACCCATACCATTCATGCCGGGCGCGGGCTGCGCTACGCCATCGCCCTCAACGACGAGCCGCCCCGCATTGTCAGCCTCGAATCGGAAGAATACAGCCAGGTGTGGGCGGGTAATATCCTGCGCACCGCCGCCCTGGGCCAGAGTCAGCACCGCGTGGCCGCGCCCGGCCGCCAGGTACTGAAAATCTGGATGGTGGACCCCGGCGTGGTGCTCGATAAGCTGGTGCTGCGCACGCAACCGCAACCGCTGCCGCCCAGCTTCCTAGGCCCCCCCGAAACAGCCTACCCCGCCGCCCGATAGCAAGTCAAGGGCGCGGCACCCTAGCGAATGGTTATTTTTAGAATCTTGGCATCCAATATGTTAATCAGAATAATTGCCTTCCTGATGCTGCTTGCGGGCGCGGCCCCGGCCGTGGCCCAGCAGCACCCGGCCATGTATTACAGCGACAGTACCCACCGGGCCAATCCCACCGCCAAAGACCCCAGTGTGGTACGCTTCCAGGGCCGCTACCTGCTGTATTATTCCGTGCCCGTCACGCCCGAGCAGTGGGGCATCGGCATTGCCGCCTCCACCGACCTCACCCACTGGACCAAAGTCGGGGAGATTCCGCCAACGCAGGAGTACGAGAAGAAGGGCCTCTGCGCGCCCAATGCACTAATTATTAATGGAAAGATAAATCTGTTTTACCAAACCTACGGGACCGGCCCCAAGGATGCCATCTGCCACGCCGTCTCTACCGATGGCCTGCACTTCGTCCGCGATGCCTCCAACCCGGTTTTTCACCCCACCGGGGCCTGGACGGTGGGCCGCGCCATCGACGCAGAGGTGGTCGCCTTCCGCAACCGCTACTTTATGTACTTCGCCACCCGCGACCCCGCATACCAGATTCAAATGCAGGGCGTGGCCGCCACCAGCAGCCTGCAAACCGACTTTGGCCATGCCGCCTGGCAGCAACTCGCCGACTCGTCCATCCTGCGCCCCCGGCTGCCTTGGGAAACCAAGTGCATCGAAGGCGCTACGTGCTTGCGGCGCGGCAAATGGCTCTACATGTTCTACGCCGGCGGCTATAATAATGAGCCCCAGCAGATTGGCGTAGCCCGCAGCCGCGATGGCGTGCGCTGGACCCGTCTCTCCGACCAGCCTTTCCTACGCAACGGCCCGCCCGGCTCCTGGAACTCCAGCGAGTCGGGCCACCCCGCTATTTTCCGCGACGACGACGGGCGCACCTACCTCTTTTATCAGGGCAATAATGACCATGGTCGCACCTGGTATTTTTCCAAAGTGGAAGTAAAGTGGCAGCACAACCAGCCCTATTTGGCGGATGCTGGGGCAAAATAGTCGCCCTGCCTGGTACCTCACCCCCGCGCAGTAAGATTCCTCTATATAAGTCCCCCCCAATGCGCCCAACCGCCCTCCTCCTGCTCCTCACCAGCACCAGCACCTTATTACTAGACGTGGCCCGCCCCTCCCCGCCGCTCTACAAAAACCCCCGCGCCCCCATTGCCGACCGCGTGCGGGACCTGCTTGGCCGCATGACCCTGGAAGAGAAGGTGATGCAGATGGTATGCATTAACTACGAGCGTAAGGACACGCTCTTTACCAAGGAGCGCCGGCTGGATGAGGGCCGCATCCGGCGCGGCTACCCCGACGGGCTGGGGCAAATCGCGGTGGCCAGCAAAATCCAGAATGTGGAGCTGGGCGCGGCCGAAAATGCGCGGGTCAGCAACGAGCTGCAACGCTACTTCGTGGAGAAAACCCGGCTGGGTATTCCCGTGGTGATTCACGAGGAGGGCCTGCACGGGCTGGCGGGCAAGGGCAGCACCAGCTTCCCGCAACCCATTGCACTGGCCGGCACCTTCGACCCCGCCCTGGTGCGGCAACTCTACGCCGTGGTGGGCCAGGAAACGCGCAGCCGCGGCGCGCACCAGATACTCTCGCCGGTAGTGGACGTGGCCCGCGAGCCGCGCTGGGGCCGTTGCGAAGAAACGTTTGGCGAAGACCCGTACCTGGTGGGCGAAATGGGCGTGGCCGCCGTCAACGGCCTGCAGGGCGACGGCACGTACCACGATAAAAAGCACGTGCTGGCCACCCTCAAGCACTTCGCGGCCCACGGCCAGCCCGAGGGCGGCACTAACACGGCCCCCGTCAACGTGTCGGAGCGCCTGCTGCGCGATGTCTTTCTCTACCCCTTCCAGCAGGCCGTGGAGCGCGCCCACGTAGCTAGCGTGATGGCCTCCTACAACGAAATTGACGGGGTGCCCTCGCACGCCAACCGCTGGCTACTGACCGGAATATTGCGTCGCGAGTGGGGCTTTAAAGGCTACGTGGTGGCCGATTACTTCGGCGTAAAAGAGCTGAACTGGGGCGACGGCCACGGCCACAAAGTGGCCGCCGACTTCGCCGACGCGGCACGGCAGGCGGTGAACGCCGGGGTCAATATCGAGCTGCCCAACCCCGAAGCCTACCCCTCGCTGGTGGCGCTGGTGCGCAGCAAAGCCGTGCTCGAAGCCCGCATTGATACGCTGGTAGCCAAGCTGTTGGAATACAAATTCCGGCTGGGCTTGTTCGAGGACCCCTACGTGGATGCCAAGGCCGCCGAGCGGGCCAACGGTACGCCCGCCGCCACCCAGCTGGCACGCCAGGCCGCCCGCGAGGCCATCGTGCTGCTCAAAAACGACCAGCAGGTGGCCCCGCTTGATTTGGCTAAGTACAAGACCATCGCCGTTATCGGCCCCAATGCCCGGCGCACGCTCTTCGGCGAATATAGCGGGCAGCAGCGCTACTTTGTGAACGTGCTCGACGGTATCAAGCAGCGCGTGGGCTCGCGGGCTAAGGTGCTGTACAGCGAGGGCTGCAAAATCACCGTCAGCGAGGGCTGGTTTGAGGATAAAGTGGTGCTGCCCACCCCCGAGGCCGACCGCCAGAGCATCGCCGAAGCCGTGAAAGTGGCGCAGGAGGCCGATATTATCGTGCTGGCGGTGGGTGGCAACGAGCAGACTTCCCGCGAAGCCTGGTCGCTCACGCATATGGGCGATCGCGCCGACCTCGACCTAATTGGCCGCCAGAACGAGCTGGCCGACGCGCTGGCCGCCACCGGCAAGCCCGTGGTGTCGGTGGTTATCAACGGCGCGCCGCTCGCCTTCGTCAACCTCAGCCAGAAGTCCACTGCCCTGTTCGAATGCTGGTATCTGGGCCAGGAAACCGGCAACGCCATCGCCGACGTGTTGTTTGGCGACTACTCGCCGGCCGGCAAGCTTAGTATGTCCATTCCGCGCTCGGCGGGCCAGCTACCGGTGTTCTACAACTACAAGCTCACGGCGCGGCGCGGCTACGCCTTTGCCGAGGTGTCGCCGCTCTACCCCTTCGGCTTCGGCCTGAGCTACGGGCAGTTTACGTTTAGCAAGCCTCAGCTGACCCGGCCCGAAATCGGCCCCGCGGACTCTACTACTGTGTCGGTAACGGTGCGCAACGCGAGCAACCGGCCGGCCACGGAAATCGTGCAGCTCTACATCCGCGACGAGGTCAGCTCCGTCACTCGGCCCGTGAAGGAGCTGAAAGGCTTTCAGCGCGTTACGCTGCAACCCGGCAAGAGCCAAGTAGTTACCCTGCCCATCACCCCGGCCCGACTAGGCTTCTACGACCTGAACTACAAGTACACCGTGGAACCCGGCGAGTTTACATTGATGGTGGGCAACTCGTCGCGCACGGAGGACTTGCAGACCACGACGCTGCGCGTACGCCTAACGGATAAGTAGCTCATCTACAGTCTTTAGTCCATGCTGTACCCAGCCGGTCCGATACACACATCAGAGTGCAGCGCATGGCAATTGCTAGGTCAGGAATGTTCCGGCCTAAATGCAGGGCGATTAGCTGTAGGCCAGTTAAAAAATAACGACGAATGAATGAATAATGTGGGTAGCTGGAGTTGAAAGAATAAGCTCCCAACGGCTACTGCACCAGCGACACTTGCTGGGCAGTGCTCACCCCACCCACGATGGTCGTCTGATAGGTTTCCAGCCCGCGCTCGTAAAAACCCTAAAAATCAGCCGCCATGCCTGCCACGAAACTGCCCACATGCGCTACTTCCACCAGGTTGAGGGTGCAGCTGCCAGAACCACTGCCTATCATGGGAAAACCACTGCCCATCAGAGGGTGTTGTAAAACAAATGGGGTAAAACCTCCGACTCAGGCGCACCGCTACTTAATTTTTATTATTAACACTCTGTTTGAAAACATGTTACCTGGTATGTGACCGAAACAATAGTCTTAACGTTCGTTTTAACTAGCTTTTTTCGATAGCATTAAGGGACGTGTAAAACTATCGTCCCCCGCGAACGGCAGAATCTGAACCAGCAGGCCACCCGACTTAAAACGCAACGGCATGCCTACCAGCATAGGTATCAGCCGGATGCGCGCACGCTGGACCGGTTAACGGCCCGAGTACAACTACTTGAGCAGCACTTGCAAGCAGTAGACCAAGACTAAGCCGCCCTGCTGGCTGCCGAACTGGAATTGACGCACAAGTTGGCTTACCTAACCAGCGTACCGGGTATTGGCCTCACCACGGCTATCGTGGTGGTCGCCGAAACCAACGGATAGAAAACGAGCGTCAACTAGCTTCCTACGCTGGGCTAGACATGGTGCAGCGCCAAAGCGGCCTCTCGGCTGGGGCCACGCGCATATCCTGCCGCGGTAATGTACGCTTGCATACCACCCTCTACTTGCCCGCCGTCAGCAGCCTACGCTTTAATTCGCAGCAAATCGCCTTTCACGCCCGGCTACGGGCGCGCCAGCCTAGTGGCAAGCCCTGTGTCATTGCCGTCATGCGTAAACTACTGTTACTCCGCTACTCACACTGGAAGAACGACTGTGCCTATGACCCGCATTATCATCCGGCCCATTGCTTAGAAAAAGAAGTAGCCCCGACCAGTTGAAAGGCCGAGGCTACACAGGATGAATCGACTGGCTCTCCTTAGAAGAATCTAACGGTAAAAAACTTGCCCAATTCTTTGCTTTTTATCACAGTATCTCCTATTGCACCCGACTACCTCATAATCAAGCTCAGCAGTGTTTTATGTACTAGGAGGGGGTGATTTCTAGCATTTATTAAACGAAGTACTACTTGCCGTTAGAAGCTGCTCTAGGAAGCTACTTCGCTACGGGCGTTAGCCGGATAGATTGGAAGAACGGTTCGCTTCGGCGCTGGGCCTGCAGAGGGGGAGTACCCGGTGCCGGAATAAACTGGAGCACGTAGGAGTTTTGGTCTACTAGCAAGCAATGGAAAAAGACAAGCTTAGCCTGGGAAGTATCTGGCCCGCCCATCAGGAGGGTGAAGTCAATCCCCTCATAGCTACTTAGCGTAAAGGGCGACCGCTCTTGCACTGTCCCGTTGCTACTCTTGCGGGCACCCTCCACCACCGAATCAAAGTAGTGCTTTCGTTGGGCCCCTTGAAAAGCTGCCCCTATTGGGGAGATAGTCACTTGGTAGGTACCGGAGGCATCGTGAGCCGAGCGCATTTTTGCCGGAGCGGGCACCGCCGTTTCTTGGGGCTGGGTGGGGAACAGCACCGAAACCCGCTCATCTAGTTTTACTACCACCAAGGTAGCAGGACGCCCGGCGAGCAGGCCGAAGCAAAGGAGCGCTAGCCAAGCTAGCGAAAGGCTGTTTTTCACGCGGTAAAAGTAGGGGTGAAGGCGAGTGGGGTGCGCTTATAAACAACTAGGGAAAAACCGCCGACTTGCACGCACAACCGCCTGATTTTCAGGAGTAGCGCTTTGTTTGACAATAGGTTACCTAGCATGCGGCGGAAACAGTAGTCTTACCGTTCGTTTTCGCTATTCTCTTTCGGTGTGTAATACTAGCGCTTTTTGCTGCTCTTACCGCGCTGTAGTACCCTAGCACGCGCAACTACCCTAGTCAGACTCGGACGCAGAGGTTTTCCCTATGTTGTTTACTAACACCCAATAAAGTGCACTTTCGGGGGCTCAGAAAGTAGCTCGCAAAGCAGGTGGCTCAGAAAGTCTGCCCAAGGTGCGTTTCCAGCGCGTGGCGGGGGTTAAGCCAGGCGAAAACGGGGGTATCAACATGGTGCACCTTCTTGACCGGCACTCTGCAAACCACTGGCTCATCTAAGCGCCAAGCTTACCGTCTGGACTCAGAATAGCTTCAAGTAAAAATTATCAACTTAGTTCAGGACAAGACATCCCAGCCCGTCCAGCTTTTCTCAGCCGATAGTTTCGATCCCTGCGCTCGTGCGAGCCGCATTGCACAAGCGCTTTAACTGCTTACGCGGCCTAAGCCCCACTCGAACTTAGGTTATCGCCGTGGCAAAAGAACCCAGCTATCTTTCCCCGTGACCAGACGCAGCTCACCCGCAGCCTATTCCGCCTGATGCCTGGTCCGCCACCGGGGCGCATCCATTACCAGCGTGACGAGCAGGGCGTGGGGCAGCGTAACGAGGGAGGCCACTACCAGCGCCAGGCTAAACCAGGCGGCCCCATTGGGCAGGCGGGAAGCCAGCAGGCGGCTCAGCACCAGCAGCGCCGCGCAGCTCAGCAGCAGCAGCGGGGCTGCCCGGCGCAGAAAAAATACCAGCTGCGGCCCCAGGGCCGGGCCGGCACCCCGGCCCGCGCCCGGCGCGTAGCCCAGCCAGCCCACCAGTCGCAACACGTGCTGCAGGCTGTGCCAGAACACGAAGTACACGCCCACCGAGAGCTGCGGCGGCAGCGCCAGCAGCAGGCCGGTGAGCACCAGCACTTCGGCAGCCTCCGTGCGCAGCAAAGCCCAGCGGTGCCGGCGGGCGTAGCCGGCCCACAGCGTCAGGTGGCCAGCCACTACTACCATGCCCAGGCCCGCCGCCGCCGCCGCAAACGGCCCCGCCGCCACGGTAGCGGCTCCGGCAAAGGCCAGCAACCCGTTGACGACGGCCCCCGTGGCGACGGGCCAGCCCCAGGCGGGCACCGCAAACAGCAATAAGCCACGCAACAGGCTGTGCGCCAGCCACAGGCCACCCGAGGTACGGGTTCCGCCCGGCATATCGGCCGAGCCCCAGTGCCATACTGTGAGCAGGAAGAACAGGCCCACGGTGCCCGCCGGCCAGCCCCACCACAGGCCCCCCACCAGGCCCGCCAGCCCCAGGTAGCCCGCCAGAAAGACCAGCCAGTACCGCCAGCCGCCAGCCGGGGCAGTGCGGGGCTGGCCGGCGGGCAGCACCAGCTGGTCGCAGGCCCCGTGGGCCACGCCCAGCAGCACCATGCCCACGGCCAGCGGCGGCCCCAACAGCGTCCAGGCCGCCGCCGGAAATACCGCGCCCAGGCCAGCCAGGGCCAGGACAGCCACGTAGGAGTAGCGCCGCTGGGGCCAGCTGGAGGTAAAGTCAGGGTCGGGGGCGAACATGGGGAAAGGGGGTGAAAACCACAACAGGCCGTTGCACGGCAAAAAAGCGGTGCAACGGCCTGTCGAATGGGGCCGCCTAAGAACAGCTAGGAGTTTAAGCCACAACTTTTCCCCTCGCCCCGGCCACCACGTCTTGCTGCGGGTGGGCCTGCACCACAGACTCGCTGCGGGCAATGCTATACACAACCAGGCCGAAACCGATTTTATTAATGGCGTCACCGAGGTTATAGATCAGGTCGAGGCTACTCGTCTTAAGCAGGTTGAGGCCGTCGGGCCCAAGCAGGCCGCCGGGCATGGCCATGTAGCCAATGGGGTAGATAGCCCAGCCCACGAGGATAAACCAAGACAAGTAGCGCACCCCTTTCCGCACGGCCACCGAATCGGACTTGGCCGCCAGCTGCGCAATCTCCCCGTACCAGGCCGAGTACAGGATGTAGAGGTAGCCCAGCGTGGAGAGCGACCCCCACAGGTTGGAATGAGTTTTGGAGCCGTCGGTGAAGGCCTCGCCGATGTAGCCGCACACGAGCATGAACACGGCCGCAAGGACCAGTTTCCAAAGCAGGCCGATTTTGGCCCCGGCGGAGCGCACCAGCAGGTAAAATTCTATTACCATGAGCGGCACAGTCAGCGTCCAGTCGATGTAGCGCAAGGCCACGGGCGTCGAGTGGGTACTGATGTAGTAATCGCGCATGTAGTAGTAATGCACGGCCGCGATGCCGGTAATCATGCCCGAAATAAGAAGCGAGGTTTTCCACTTATCGGCCACGGTACCGCGCTCAAACAAAAAGAACACCGAGGCGGCAGCCATGGCCATGTAGCCCGTAAAAAACGTGAACGCAACTGGGTCGTCAACCGGAATTTTCATGACGTCGAGTAATACGGTCTGCATGGGTGGGGAAGATTAAGTTGAGGTGTAGAATTATAATTGATAACTGAGGACCAATGTTTTTCACTCGGGTATAAAAATTATAAAAACACGACTTTCTGGTAAAATGCCGTAGTCTCTCCCCGTTTGGGCTCACGCAGCCGCGGCGCAGGTCCACCCGATTTGCCAGGAGCTCCTCGTCCCGAAAGTAGGCAAAGATTCTAGCCTTGGTTAAGCGTTTGGGCCAAGGATTGAGCGGTGAGTTGCGTGAGAGATACCTATTCTTACGAACTCGTCTGCACGTAGGGGCAAAAGGACCCAGTTAGCTTTACCTACGTCCCGGCTCGCCTTACGCTAAGACTATATAGCTAGCGTCAATGAACGTTAGCGCAGTTTCTAGATCAGTGTATGGACTTGCGGTAGCGTGGCGCCTCCCCTGGCCCCTTCTCCGAAAGGAAGAGGGGGGTCCCTAACGGCAACGGCCTGTTCACTGATTATAAATCCGCTCTAGGATCGTAATTTTGGCCCGTTGCTGCGTAGTCCATTGTCATCCACCGTACTAGATAGGTAAATAAGAAAACTTCGCGGCTGAGTCGAAGCTTTTCCCCTCTTTGTTTAACAACACCCAGCTATGGACGTTTTGCAAGAAAAAGTATTCGAGGCAGTACGCAAGCAGGCCTGGCACCGGCGTGACCTCGCGCTTACGCTCGCGACCAAGCTGGCGGACGAGTTGGAGTTTGACTTGTTGGCGCGGGTACAGCTGGGTATTCGCCTGGAATACAGCTTACGAATTGAAATTCCCGATACTCAACTAGGCCAGTGGCGCACCGTGGCCGACGTGCTGGCCTGCGTGCGGCGCCAGCTGCCCACTGGCTCCCCAACTGGAACCTAGAGCGGTTTCGGAGTATGTGTACAGTAGCGCGGACTTTTAGTCCGCGACTGAACGGGCTATTCCACTCGCGGACTGAAAGTCCGCGCTACTCCTGCCGCTGTACACTTAGCTTGACTTTGGCCTTTTGGGTCGCTTAACGAAGCTTGCCGAGCAGGGCGCATCTAAATTTAGGTAACCATACTCGAATCAAGATGCCATCCCTACCCAGCGAGTTTCTAGCCGTACTATTACCCTATACTGGCCTGTTCTGTCGCCGCGTCTTCGCCCACGCGCAACTACTGGTGGTCGGAGCGATTCTGGCGCCGGGCAAGCGCACCATTACCTCAGTTTTGCGCATTGTGGGCCGTCAGCACGCCCGCGCATTTGGTAAATACCATCGGGTCTTGAGCCAGGCCCGCTGGTCAGCACGGGCAGCGGGGCGGGTGTTGCTTACCCAACTGGTGGTCGCATTTGTCGGTACCGGCCCGGTCCTAGTCGGGCTGGATGAAACGCTGGAACGGCGCTGGGGTGCCCAGATTGCCGCCCGCGGCATTTACCGCGATGCGGTGCGCAGCAGCCGCGACCACTTCGTCAAGTGCAGCGGTCTGCGCTGGGTCAGTCTGGTACTGCTGGCGCCTATTCCATGGGCGGGACGAGTCTGGGCGCTACCCTTTCTGACGGCCTTAGCCCCTTCGCTACGCTGGGCCCAAGCCCAAAAGCGGCGCCATAAAACCCTCCCCGACTGGGCGCGCCAGTTGCTGTTGCAAGTCACGCGCTGGCTGCCAAGTCGAGCGGTAATTGCCGTGGGCGACAGCGGCTACGCCGTGCTTGATTTGCTCCACGCCGTGCGCCCTTATGTGACTTTCATTACCCGCCTGCGGCTCGACGCAGCTTTGTATGCGCCCGCGCCGCCGCGCCCGGCGGGACAGAAAGGGCGTCCCCGCCTCAAAGGCGCGCGCTTGCCGCTACTGCACCAGCTGGCCACCCATGCCGCCACCCGCTGGCAGGCGCTGGTGCTACCCGCCGATGCCAGGAGCCGAGAACGGGCTGTCGAAGTAGCCACTGACACCGCCCTCTGGTACCACGCCGGCAAGCCCCCGGTGCCCATCCGCTGGGTGCTGGTGCGCCAAAGTAGCCCACAGGGCGAGCAGCTGAGCGCCTTTCTGAGCACCGACCTCACCCTTGAGGCGGCCGCTATTGTCACCTACTTCAGCCGACGTTGGGCCATCGAAACCACCTTTGCCCAGGTGCGGGCGCACTTGGGCGTCGAAACCCAGCGCCAGTGGAGCGAGCAGGCGATTGCCCGCACCACGCCCGTGTTACTGGGCCTTTTTTCGCTCGTCACCCTCCTAGCCCATCGCCTCCACGCTCACGGCTTGCTGGTGGCGCAGACCAGTAGCTGGTATGTCAAACCGCACCTGACCTTTAGTGATGCGATAGCCGCCGTGCGGCGCCACTTATGGGCCGAATCCCTTTTTTCAACATCTGACGCCGACGCCGTCACCGTAAAATTGACTCGTCACCAGTTCAGCATCTGGCAGGAGGCGTTAACGTGGGCGGCGTAAGGCCAAAGTCAAGCTAAGTAAAGCAAGTATGGAGAGCATCAAACAGTGTGGGGCAGTAGGGGGCAGCCGCTTCTGCGGCTAACTTGGGAGGCCGTACTCGTCGGTGAAGACCATGACCCAACCACCTGCTGCTTCAACTCTTGACCGCCTGGCGGCCGTCTACCAACTCAAGATTCATCTACTGGGCATCAGCCCGCAAATCTGCCGGCGCGTGCTCGTGCAGGGCGATACGACCCTGGCCGAACTGCACCACGCCTTCTAAGTGGTGATGGGTTGGGAGAACTGGCACCTGCACTGCTTTCATCTCTGGGGCAAGGACTACGGCCTGAGCTACGCGGGCGGCACGTGGTATGTCGAGGATGCCCGGCGGGTCCACCTCGGCGATTTTGCGTGGCGGGCCAATGATAAGTTTACGTATACCTACGACTTTGGCGACTACTGGCAGCATCAGGTGCGGGTCGAAAAACTACTGCCGCCGACGGCCGTGCCGGCTACTCCGGGAGAGCATCAAAAAGTGTGGGGCAGACAAATCAGATTACCTTCCGTGGTACCTTGGCCATCATCATGAAGAACCTGGCCAATCGTTTATTGCCACCTAACTGCCCCACACTTTTTGATGCTCTCCAACTCAGGCGCACTGGGTAGTCACAGCTAATCCCGCGTGATAGGTGCCGGGCCGCCAACACGGCTGGGTGCCGCCGATATGGCGCAAAATAGCGCACGACCTCCGTGTTGTAAGTAGACGCTGCCACCTGAGCAGTATCAGACAGCAGGTGAATGATTTGCAGTAACTCCGTGCCCGGATGCACCAACACGCGGACTGGGGCAGAGGATTGTGCCTTGCTTGGCAGACCGGCGGGGAAGAGAAAACCCAGCGTAGCGGCAACTTGGAAAAAGCGCATAAGTAGGAAGCAGTTTAGGTGCTAGCGGGGATACCGAGTGAGCGGAGGTTTTGCTACCGCAAAAAATAAATAAAGTCACTCGGCTTCATCTGAAAAGGTATCATCCGGGTGGCTAGGTGAGCCGTTACCTCGATAAGAGTAAGTCAGCGGTTTCCCATGCCCCCCATAGAGTTACTCTTTAAGCTACTGTAAGACGGTCGGAAAGCCGCTGCACCTGCTTTTGGTTGAAGGTCCCCCCGCGCGGGGCCGTAAAGCCGAGCGCATTGAGTTCACTTGCCAACTGGCGAAAACTCACCCCCTGGGCCCGCCGGGACGTAATGAATGCCGCCGCTTGGCGTAGCCCCGGATGTTGAGTAATTTGCTGTCGCCGCACCAAGAGGCTCTGCTGCCGGGCCGCGGCCGTCAGATTGGCCGGCGTGCCCAACTGAGCCCCCCGTGCTTTCTTCGCCGCGAGCGCATCCTTCGTGCGTTTGGAGATGGTCTCGCGCTCGTGTTGGGCGAGCACGGCGAAGAGGCCCACGGTAAGGGTATTGGCATCGGGCATGTCGCAGCAAACGAAATCGACGCCCGAGTCGCGGAGCGCCAGGATGAAACTGGCGTTGCGGGAGAGGCGGTCGAGTTTGGCGATGAGCAGCGTGCTACCCACCCGCCGGGCGTCGGCCATGGCGGCGAGCAGCTGGGGGCGCTGGTTCTTCTTCCCGCTCTCCACTTCAATAAACTCCCCCAGCAGCTGAGCCGGGTCGGCAACGAAAGCGCGGACGGCGACTTGCTGCGCTTCGAGCCCCAAACCCGAGTTACCCTGCTTTTGGGTGGAGACCCTATAGTAAGGCGTGTAGGTCCGCAACGGGGTCATGGTACAAAAGGCAAGTACAAAAGGACGTCTCAGCCAGAATTCGCCCGAAGATAGGGGGTATAGTCATTTGTTAAACGCTCGTTTAAAGCATGTGAAATTAGGTAAACAAGGGGTACTTTTGTCCGAGTACTGCCTCGTTCATGAAATCCTACGTCAGCTACCTGCGCGTCTCCACCCAGAAACAAGGGCAGTCAGGGCTCGGGCTGGAAGCCCAGCGAGCGGCCGTGGGGGCCTTCGTCCAGGCAACGCCTTTAGCAGGAGAATTCGTCGAGGTAGAGTCCGGCAAGAAAAATGAGCGGTCCCAGTTGGCAGCGGCTATCGCCCTGGCCAAAGCGCGCGGCGCAACCCTGCTCATCGCCAAGCTCGACCGGCTCTCGCGCAATGCGGGCTTCATCTTCCAGCTCCGCGACTCGGGCGTGGACTTTGTCTGCTGCGACATGCCCGATGCCAACACCCTTACCGTGGGCCTATTCGCAGTGCTCGCGCAACACGAGCGCGAAACCATCTCGAAACGGACGAAGGATGCGCTCGCAGCCAAGAAGGCGCGGGGAGCCCAACTCGGTACCCCAGCGAATCTCACGCTGGCGGCAACCCAAAAGGGTCGGGACCGCAACCAGGCGAATGCGCTGACCAGTGAGCACAACGAGCGGGCGGCGGCGCACATTTTGCTGCTGCACGAGAAGGGGTTCAATTACTCTCAAATTGCCACGAAGCTGAATGCGCTACGCTTTCTGACCCGCACCGGCAAGGCCTTTCGGGCCGAGCAAGTCAAGCGCTTATATTGGCGGGCAACGGCTCTAACGCGGAATTCAGAAGAAACCTGAGCCGTGTTATCGCTCGAGCATAAACTAGATTTATGCAACTACTTCTCTTGCTTAACACTGAAGAAATAAGGCCTTATTCTGTCTGGCTTCACTCGACCACCTCGTTCCTAATTTGGGTGGGACGGGGCATATGCCATCTAGCTACTTAACTCTGCACTCTCGTCTATTTCTACAAGCTCTTCTATAATGCATTTACAACTGATGACTTGCCCGCTGCACTTAGGGCATTGCTCATGGTCGCAACCGTTTGTGTGATACATGGCCTTTTTTACTCCACAATCCCCGCATATATCTTGACTAAATAGCTCAAAATTATCGTCCTTACCAAAAGCTACTCTTTTAAATATTTGGGTTTCTATTCTATAACCATTAAAAAACTGAGCTTCTACAATTGATAATGGATGCTTGTTATCCATATCTTGACCATGATATATAATAAATCGCTTCTTAAACTTACTTAGTAATTCAGCTTCCGTATACCTCAGTTCTTTATCAATGATATCTTGCAAATCAGAATTTATATGTTTCCTATAGAAGAAGTGTATGAACTCAAATAATTCACAATATATTGCTTCTGCTTGTTTTTCATTTAAATCATATTCAAAATGGACAATACTATTTCTGTACTTAATGGCGCTTATAATAGCCCGTTTCTCTTTCTCCTCAATAGTAATTGAATCAAAAGAAATAAGCCTGTCTAGCCCTTGTTGTAGTGAAACTGTGTTTTTAGGATTATCAATGTTTTCATACACTAGCATTTTATGATTAGATGCTAACAAATGTTTAATCAGTAGTTCAAGTCCTTGTATAAGATGAAGAATTGCAAAAGACCATTTACTAGGTTTGTCTTTGGCTCTTTCAACATCATATATAGACTCTTCGATAAAATTCCGAGCATTTTCTAGTAAGTCGAATTTTCTTTCAAACACATCCATTTTAATGAAACTTGTTGAATGTTGCAAGACCTTTATTCAAACCGGATTCGACACCAGTTTATACAGTGTAAAAGGGTAAGTAGGCCAGAACGTTGAAGATAAGCAAATGGCTTTAAAAACACCCTCTCTCGCCCTGACTACTATCCGCTTTTACAGAACCACTCCACATATCACAACCAGGTAATTACTCAAGGAAATCTCCGTTGCTGTTACTAGTGTCATAGAATCCTTGGAAATATTTTTTGCTAATTTTTGTGGTAAAAAACTGTGCTGATGTCATATTCTCCACTATAATATTGTTGTCATCCACTGCCACAACGCCACTGCTTAGGTGTAGCGCCTCTCTTACAAAAGACTTATATCGGGCCTCTGTCCAGTTCCCAAGAATAGTATTGACAACCATTTTCTTGCCTTCTTTGGAAGTCAAGGCTTGAGTAATAATTCTATTAACGTGGTCATCTGCGAATCCATACCCTGCTACTAAAATCACATCTGCACCCAGGCAATATTCACGAAATTCATAAAGTGAGAACAAGTAGGGATCATAAGATTGCATTTTATGCTGCAACCCAAAAATTATTTCCAATTGATTAGTCTCTATTCCTGATGTAGAGTCTGAATAAGTTAGCCTTCCATCTTCTCTTCTCATCCAGTCAATGGAACCGTGAAGTTTGTAGAGGTAGATAGTAGGCGAAATTTCTAATTCTTTGGTCTGGAATCTAGTATAATCCCAGAACCGTTCATCAGTAAACCCCCTCTCAACACGTTGTCCTGGTCCCTTGCAATTCTCTTCTATACATAAATCGTAGTTTAAAGAGAATACCCGTAGAGGTTGTTCCAGTTCTTCCGCAAAGCTTACCATTTCTTTGTAATAGCTAGACGTTGATTTGTCTGCTAAAGGAATCCATTTGTCTCTAAGCTCCCTAAGAATTAATTCTTTAAGCTTAACAACATTTTCGAAATTAGTACCCACCGCCGAAGGCATATCCTTTTCCCAACTGCCAACAAACCCATATATGCCATGGCTTTTGTTTTTGATCTTCACAAGTTCGTTAAGGACCGCAACTAAAGATTCAATGTTAAAATTGACATCACCTTTAGCAGCCTGGGTTGAATAGATTAAGCTTTTAATATAATAATAGAGCTCTTTATAATCACTCCATGAATTATTGAGCTTTTCCTGAATCCGCTCAATCATCTTATTAGAATGAGGAATTCCAGCGTCTACACTAGCCCCTGCACCCAAGAGAACAATAATCTTATCTGAAGCGAAATGATAAGCCATATTACAAAAACCAAGGGAAATCGTTATCGAAACTTACCTTATCTAAATTATATTCTTCAAAGTGCTTTAGAAACTCTGCTATTTCTTGGCAGTAATACATTGAAACTGGGACATTCTTAGCCTTGAATCCTTTCCAGTTCGCACCCGATAAATTAATGCAGTCCTGAAGGTAAAGTTGCCGATGCTCTTCATTGAAGTCATTTATATTACTATGAAGAAAGCTAATTGATATTGGCCCTGGAACTCTTTTCGAAGCTTTGGGACTACCTTTTTTTAACCCTTCAAACCATATCAGGTATTCTCCCCCTGAAATCTTCACATAGCTGCTTTCGTAGGGAATTAGTGTATTGCCTTTAGTGTGGTATCCGAAAAAATCGTTTTTCTCATTTATTACAATAATTACTAACTCAATTCCTCTAATACTGCATTTTGCCGATAGCTTATCCATCGTTTCCCTATTCAATCTGAAAGGTGTATGAATCGCAATTTTAGTAAAACTTGCCATTGATTCTCCCAGGATGGATAACAAGTTTCTTTCCAGTTCACTCAAATATCTCTCATCTGTATTATTGGCTAAAATCTTAATCGACTTAAATATCCCACTAGAATCCGTTAGAACAGAATAAGCAAGAGTTTTTTTAATAACTCGTTGATTTTCTTTTGTTTCATAGCGGTAGGATTGGCCTAGACCTACTATCAAACAATTGTCATTACTGGGTTCTATTTTCCAGGGATATCCGCCTAGTTTGCAGAAAATCTGCAACGCAATATTGGCAATCGAGTATTCGAATGTTTTACCATTAGATATTACGGGTTTCGTAATAAGCTGAAGTGGCATTTTTTCATTCGTAAAATAGTACTTTAATAAATAATATTTTCTATTATTATCAGGGTGTTCTTTACTTGGTAAAATCCCTATAGTTATAATTTTACCACTGGCTGAAGCTCGTATTTCTTCTATCTTATTTAGGATACCCTCTGCGCTCCAATCGTGTAGATAGCTAGCTTTGAAGTTCTTACCGACAGGTATTCCAAAGAAATCCTCTATGCCGGAAAAAACGTTAGGAAAAGCAGATCCTTTAAGACCTTCGAGTACAGACTTAGCATACTCTCCTTCGCCCTGTTCATATAAAAAGTAAAAAGTCACTTCATCAGAGACCATTTTTAAAGGTTTTGCTTGCTTTTGCTTCAACCCTAAGAAAGGATTTAATACTTTAACATCATCACCTATCAGATATACTCGTTCATTTAATAACTCAGCATCAAATGTTGTAAGCTTATTAGAAAATGAAACGCCTTCCACCAAATCAGTAAGAATGGAACCAAAGAAATTATTTAAAAACCCCTTGATCTTACTTAAGTTATCAATGTAGTAATCCTTATTGCTAAACCCCCTAGCATCTAAACTCAAGCTTAACTGTTGAATTTTTCTGCTTGACTGCTCTGTCTTGTTAATGAACCTATAATTAATTAAAACCCCAAAGCTGTTTCCTGTACTCATGTGATAAGGGCGAATATCTATACATTCAGCGCCTTCAGGATAAAACTTTGTATAAAATAATACACCAATCCCAAACTTGCCTTTATGAGTGTCAAAATTCTTACCTCCATAAACTGAATCTATTCTTTCGATCAACTTGTATTCTATAAATCTATTAGTCAAACTATAGTTACTTGCACTGGAACATTGATAAGGCACAGACTTATCAAAACCAACAAAGCTTACCCAATATTTATCGTATTCGCCGTCGTCATTAGGCAAGTTGTAAGAGTATATTCCGTTAGCTTTCCTATAGTCAATATCAAAATCAAAGAGAATTTTTTCTACGATATAAATCGTAAAACTAAATTCTCTTTGCTCGATTCTGAGGAAATTCAGAGCGATTTTATAGTCTTCAGCTTGTTCCAATGCAGTCTAAACTTTTAAATTAATTAATCATCTTGAAATAAAACAATTACTGCCAAATTCCTAACTTAGCTTTCAGAACATTAATAGGGGTGCAAGCCACCTTATCCAGATTGACATAGCCACGATTCTTTTGCTCTTAATCAGTAAGCGTCTTGAAAATGTCTTTCATCACCCGTTCGAAGAGGAGCTGTCAGTGGCTGGCACCGTAAGGTTGAGGTAGAGGTGCTGGCAGGTTTTGAAATGCTGGGATATGGTCGGAAATAATTTAAAGTAGTTTTAGTTGGCAGTCCATTCGAACCGAGCTGCGATTTGCTGGTAATCAAACAGGTGTACGTGGAATCGAAACGGCTTTTTAAGACGTGATTCAAAGTCCCGAAGCAGGTTGCCGCGCCAAGTTAGCTCAGCTGCCAGCCGCTTCTGCTCCCTTGGCGGCAGCTGTTTCACATTGGTTTGGTCAGGCATCGGGTCGGTAGCGACTAGTAACGTTGCGCGTACTTCTAGATTCGGGTTGCGGAAGGCAGGCTCTAAACCACGTAGCTCGGACTGCTGCCCGTGGATGCCCGCAAACAAGCCCGCAAGGGTATCCAGAAAATTGCTCATTACCTCCACGCCCAGGCTGCCCGAAATCAAGCGCTTGCGGTTTTCTACTTCGTAGCCTCGAAAATCCTTAACTTCAATCAGCCATAAGCGGCTATTGTCGCCTGTAGCGGCCACAAAATCAACGGCCGTCATACCAGCCCCTATCGGCTTGATGCAGCGCTGGTAGAAATACGGGCCTGGCTGGTCGTATTTTACTACTACCCACGAATCGGGAAATGACAATTCTACTACATTCGACCCCTCGCCTTCTGTAAAATGTTGAGCCATGCTACTCGTCGTCGTTTAGCACGTCTAAAAACTCGCCTGCTTGAGCCAATTCTTCATCCAGTGCCACAATGTCGGGCAGTTCTGCAAAGTCATTGGTGGTAGTTACTACAGTGGATTCACCAGGCTGAGCATTGAGGCCGAAGTAGTGGATAGGCAATGGTATTGACGTCTTCTCATGATTGAGAATATGCAACTGCTTTAATAGAAATGAGCTATGCGTAGCGAGAATAATCTGGAATCCCTGCCGGGCCAACTCGGCCAGAACAGCAGCGAGTTTCTTTAGCAGGGCTGGATTAAGATTAGCTTCGGGCTCATCCCAGAATAAGGTGGATTTAAGTGTGAGCCTGCCGTTCGCCAGCAATTTTTGCAGGGTGCCAAACTTGCGCAAGCCCTCAGCCACCATATTCATTTCTAAGCGCTTTTCCTTTGGAAAAACTAAATAAAAACGGCCGTTATCTTCCTGCACTCCACCCCCGAGAATAGTGGTTAACTGTTGCAAAGCGGCTGCGGCGGCAGGTTCGGGCTTGCGTAAGGATAGACCACTTAGTTGTTTGAGTAAATCCAAGTAGGACTCATCCAGGGACAAAACAAGCTGGTCATAAGCTGGCACTATCCAGCCTAAGGTAAGTATTTCCTTTGCTGGAATCAACACGGGCGCAGCTAGGGAATCACTTACACGCATTAGAATGGGTGTAGTTAAATTTTCAAACGACGACCCATCTGACTCACCTGTTCCAAAATTTAAGTTGCCAGCTATAAGCGGCTCATCACTTAGGCTAAAGCGGATTGTGGCTTCTGCAGGCTCTGCACCACGTCGGACCAACTCACTCAAATCATTAGGAACTGGCCCAAATACCCCCTTCAACTTCTCCTCCAGCTTCACAAAATCAAAACTTCCTGAGACAGCAGTTTGCTTGCTGTGAGCAGCCATATTTCTTAACTCCTTCAATCGTGCTGCTGAGTTAAACAGCACAGCATATCCCAACTTCAGCACGTGGCTTTTGCCTGTGCCGTTGGTGCCTACCACCACGTTCAGCCCCGACCCAAACTCAAAGTTGGCCTCGGCGAAGACGGTGAAATTCTTGACATACAAACTTTTTAACATGAGTCAAAGCTAGTTAGTGGCCCACCTTATCCAATTGCTCATTCAGCAGCCGTTGAATGTCCTTTTCTTCCAGTGACTCATTGCGCACCATCTTCTCGTGGTAAGCTTTGAGCACCCCGTATAGCCACCCGGATGGGAGGCCGGCGTCATCGGCAAGCCGAGGGCACGAAAGGATAGGGTTGCTGTAACCGGAAAAGGGGCAAGATAACAGTTTGGCTACGCAAGTGCAGACGAATGATGCATCTTGCCATCCCAATGAGTGGCAGCCCTCTTTTTTATCCGTATGTCCCCGAATTCGGCCACTCCGGCCACCAAAAAGCGTAATTACTGGACGGCGCAAGTACAAGCCAGCCCGGAGGCATGGTCGCAGTTTCGCCAGCAGGGCGTGGTGCGGCCGCTGTTCAATCAGCTGCTGGCCAGCCCCGCTGCCGATGGTAACGGCGACGGCTCGCAGCTGCTGGCCCAGGTGCAGCCCGGTGACATCGTAGTGGTGACGCGGGGACCACGGTGGGTATTGGGCATAGGTCAAACCACCGGTCAATTTGCCCACGATAACGAGCAGCCGCCCCACTACTGCCCGGTAGAGTGGCTAGTGACCACGGGCGTGGAGTTGACTGGTACGCCCTTCAACACTGGCAGCATGGTCTGGAATCGCACCAGTCAGTGGGACAGCATCCTGGCGGCGTACGCGCAAGAGAGCCCACCCCTACCGGGCTTGGAAACCTTGGTGCAGTACGGCCCACCCGAGGCCAAGGAGCCGACCTCAGACTATGCTACGCCGCCGGCCGAACCGAGCTTTACCCCTAATTACTGGGCCATTGGGGCCGGCGAGGGCGGCACGTTTTGGAAAGCCTGGCAGGCCGAGGGCCACATGTCCGTCGGGTGGGAAGCCCTGGGCGACCTGCGCCAGTACCCGAACGACGAGGAGTTGCGGCAGGCGCTGAAACAGCACTACGGCGGCGATACTACCCACAACAACAATATGCTGGCTTGCTGGCAGTTTTGTCACGAAATCCGGCCCGGTGACTACGTAGTGGTGAAGATTGGTCGGCGTAAGATTCTCGGCATCGGACAGGTAACAGGTGACTATACTTTCGACACGGCACGGACTGTGCACAACAATATACGCCCGGTAAACTGGCTCCTAGAGGGCTGGATGGAGGACAAGGCCGGCCCCGGCGTGCCAACCAAAACGCTCACCAGCATTACCAGCTACCATACCTTCCTGAAACCCATACTGGCCGAGCTGGCTGAGGCAAAACATCTCAGGAAGATTGGCCAACCGCAGCTCCTGCCCCCGGTAGTGAAGCCAATAATGCCGCCCCCTCCCCTGCCCTACACCTTGGCCGAAGCAGAGCAAGACTTGTTTCTCACCACCAATCAGATTCAGCACCTGCAGGCGGCGCTTAAGCGCAAGAAAAACATCATTGTGCAGGGCCCTCCCGGCGTGGGTAAAACCTACGTAGCCCGCCGCCTGGCTTGGCTGCAAATGGGCGTACAGGACAACCCCCGTGTGCAACTCGTACAGTTTCACCAGAGCTACAGCTACGAGGACTTCATCCGGGGCTGGCGGCCGACCGCATCCGCCGGCTTTGAGCTGGCCGATGGCGTGTTCGTCGACTTCGTACAACGCGCCCACGCCGATCCTAAGCAGGAGTATTTCTTTCTCATCGATGAAATCAACCGCGGCAACCTGAGCAAGATCTTTGGGGAGCTGCTCCTGCTGCTGGAAGCCGACAAACGCAGTTCCACCTACGCTCTGCCCCTCACCTACCGCAAGCCCCACGAAGCGCCTTTCTTCATTCCGCCGAATCTGTACGTCATCGGCACCATGAACACCGCCGACCGTTCGCTGGCCCTGGTGGATTACGCTCTGCGGCGGCGCTTCACCTTCGTGGATTTAGTACCTATGCTGGGCGACAAGCTCCGCCAGCAGCTCATCGAAGCCAAGATTCCTGAAGAAATGGCCGCCGATATTCTAACGCGGGTGGCCGCCCTGAACCTAACCATCAAGGATGACAAGAATCTGGGTGCTGGCTTTCTGATTGGGCACAGCTATTTCTGCACCCCACTGGGCGACGAAACGCCGGCCGACTGGTGGGACGCCATTGTAAGCCACGACCTGGCCCCACTGCTGCGTGAGTATTGGTTTGATAGCGAAACTAAGGCCAGCAAAGCCATTGCGGCCCTGCACGGCCCGGCATGAGCATTCCGGTTCAGAACCTCTACCACCTACTCACCTACGCCTGGGACCAGCTCGACGAGGCCGAAGAAGTAGCCGTAACGGCAGAGCCCGCTGACTCGATGCTCGACCTGCTGGCACGGGTGCTGGTGCAGGGCACTACGCACGTGCTCAAGCGCGGTCTGGCCCGCGACTACGTGCCCGAAGTGGAGCTGACCGGCCGGCTGCGCGGCAAGCTCCTTCTCAGCGAATCCATCCGGCAGCAGACTCTGATGACGGCTCGGGGTTGGTGTGCCTTCGACGATCTGAGCCACGACGTACCTGTGAACCGGCTGCTAAAGTCCGCCCTGCATCACCTACTCACCGCTGAGGAGCTAAATAAGGGGCTGCGTCGGGAGATTCGGGCTTTATATATCCGCTTAGCCGATGTGAGCCTGATAATCGTGCCCGATATCCGGATATATGATCAGGTAGTACTACACAGACATACGGCCCACTACCGGTTACTGCTCAGCATCTGCCAGCTGGTGCACGAGGAAGTGTTACTCACGCAGGAAGCTGGCGAACGGCTGTTCCGCAACTTCACGGGCAACGACAAGCGCATGGCAGCTTTATTCGAGCGGTTCGTGCGCAACTTCTACTTGCGGCGTCAGAAGCAGTACACCGTAGCCGCAGAGACGCTGAAGTGGGCAGTGAAGCCGGCCACCAAAGAGGCTAAAGCAGTGCTACCCATCATGCAAACGGATGTGTCGCTCACCAGCCCCACTCGCAAGCTTATCATGGACTGCAAGTACTACCGTAAGGCCCTTAAGCAGAACTACAACAAAGAGAAGATTATTTCAACCCACCTCTACCAGCTTTACGCGTATGTGCAGCACGCCCAGCGTCAGGAGCTTAGCCGGCCCGTAGATGGTCTCTTGCTTTACCCCGTGGTAGATGGGGAACTGCGCCACTCCTATCAACTCCTCGACACTGCCCACCGGCTTCGGGTGGCCACGGTAAACCTGAACCAAGGCTGGCAAGCGGTAGAGGCAGAACTACATGGTCTGCTGGATTGGTGACTGTTACAGAAAATCAACTGCTTATTCAACCCCATAGGGTGTTTCTTTACTTTCTTAACTGCTAGCCGCATGCCCACCAAAAAACCTGCTTCCACCAAGAAAGCCACTCCTGCTGCGGTCAAGAAATCTGTCCCCATCAAAAAGGCATCTCCTGCCAAAAAAGTCCCGCCAAGAAAGGCAACCGTTGCCCGCACTGATGTATTCATTAGCTACAGTCAGCGCGACAAGGCTTGGATGGAACGCTTGAAAACACACCTCAAACCACTAGAACGAACTAATCTGAACGTGTGGGTGGATACTAAACTGCGAGCTGGAGATAAGTGGCGGGTCGAGATTGAAAAGGCGCTTGCGCAGACCAAGGTGGCGATTCTGCTTATCAGCCCCAATTTTCTCGCGTCCGACTTCATCGATACCAACGAGCTTCCCCCTCTATTGAAAGCAGCCGAAAAAGAAGGCACTACTATTTTGCCGTTACTCTTGAGTACCAGCATGTTTCCATTGACCGCGCTAAGTGAGTTTCAAGCCATAAATGGTCCCGAGCACCCACTGGATTTGCTTTCGGATGGTCAGATTAATCAAACACTGTTTCAGGTAGCGAAGCGCGTGCACGAGATTTTTATGGCTCCTGCCAAAAAGCCCGAGGTCAAGTCCGTAGCCAGCGTTAAAAAAGCCTCAGCCACGTCAACAGAGCAGCTGGACGCAGCAGTAAAGAAAATAGCCGCTTCCTCTTCCTCAAAATCAGCTTCAAGGCCAGCATCGCCCAAGTCGCCCGCTGCTAGCATATCGGCCACCCAGCAGGCACTATTGGTGCGCCGTAGCGGGGAATGGGAGGTCATTCCGGTCCACCAAGCCAAGATTGGCAAACAGTTGGAAATGGCCCTACTACCAGCTACTTCATCCCAAGTGGCTTTTCTCACCACCTTGCGCCAGTCTTCGCGTGATGGCCTGGCCAGCCTGGTCTTCCGGGGCCACTCCTACCGTTGTACCCAGCAAGATTTGCATGCCGTCACCGAGAATAACCGCGAAACGTGGCATCTGACTGCTGATATGCAAGAACTGCTCGCCCATACAGAGGTTACTTACAGCAATCTCACACCCGATATGCAAGCGCAAGTCCGCGCCGAATTGCTCTTGCTAAACTCTCAGCCCCCGGAGCAAAGTCCCATGCGGTGGCTTTCTAATAGCGGGTTTACCGATTTAACTGCTTCACCATTGCCAGCGCTTTTTCAGCAGGTGAGAAGTTCCCCAGCCCGCTTCAAGCAGGTGGCCCCCTTGGTTATTACATGGTTTCTGCATTTCACCAACACGGTGCAGCACATTAAGCGTTTGATCCTAACCTTAAAAGGCCGAAACTTAGTTATCGATTTTGAGGGCCAACGTGATGCAGTCCACCGAGAGGCACCTATCATCATTCGCGTAAAGGGTAACTGCTCACTTGGCGGAGCTACAGAAAATGCTGTCCTTCTCGGGCCCGTCCGCTCGTATTGACCCTCATGGCTAGTACTTAGAAGCACATTCGGTTAGGAAACCTGGCAATAGTAGTAAAGTAGCGCTGGAAAGAGCCAAACCACTTGCTAAATTTCGATGTGTAAGCCCTGATGCAAAAGTACAGTCGTCCTGACTGCTCCTCCGAATACCAGCCGTTGTGAGCAGTCCAACCCTACCTGAAAGTACAGCCGAAGAGCATTCCAATAAAGGTCAGGAAAATACGGCTCAAAAAAGTGCCTCCAAGCGCTGGAAACGCCCTTGTTAAAAGCATCCAATAAGGGCCCAATTAGATGGTTCGTGACTTTTGCTAAACCATTAAGTCCAAGCGGGAAAATACCTTTGCTCGCCAGTTCAGTGCCACCTTGTTGCCTATGCTTCGTCCCATCATGTTTGTCGGCACCGCTTCGGATGTGGGCAAGAGCACAGTAACGGCCGGCTTTTGCCGGATATTCCGGCAGGACGGATATTGTCCGGCGCCTTTCAAGGCGCAGAATATGTCGCTCAACAGCTACGCCACGCCTGAGGGCCTGGAAATCGGCCGGGCGCAGGCGGTGCAAGCCGAGGCAGCGGGCATCCCGTGCCACGTGGATATGAATCCGGTGCTGCTCAAGCCTACCTCCGACCAGGCTTCGCAGGTAGTGCTCAATGGCCGGCCCATCGGCACGCAGTCGGCCTACGACTACTTTCGGGCCAATGACCGGCACGAGCTGTTTGCGGCGGCCACCCAGGCGTTTGACCGGCTGGCGAGCCGCTACTCGCCGGTGGTGCTGGAGGGGGCGGGCAGCATTTCGGAGCTGAACCTCAAGCGCCGCGACATCACCAACCTGCGCATGGCCCAGCACGCTGGGGCCGCCACCTACCTTATTGCCGACATTGACCGCGGCGGCGTGTTTGGGAGCGTCTACGGCACGCTGGCTCTGCTGGAGCCCGAAGAAAAAGCCTGCAACAAAGGCATCATCATCAATAAGTTTCGGGGCGATGCGCAGCTGTTTAGCAGCCAAGGACCAAGCGGCTCCTTTCGAGAGGACGCTCCTGCCCCGGCCTTGGTTCGAGTGTCAAGTTGCGCATACTTTTACCGGGACTGAGGCTCAGGCCGCGCACGCCACGCCGGCGGATGATGGTCCGCTACTTCGCCAGCGGATGCCGCAGCCATAGCAGCCCCAAAGGCAGTAGCAGAAAGGGGATTTCCAGGGCCGCAAGGCGGAGATTGCCCGTCTGCAGGGCGTAGCCCATAATTAGCAGAATGCCGGCGGCATTGAGCAGGTTGCCCGCTAGAAAAGTCGCGGGAAAGAGCAGCAGCCCCGCCGCCAGCAGGTTTAGCCAGCTCAAGCCCAGCATGAAAGATTGGCTAACTCCCAAAGGTTCAAAAAATTGCTTGGTTTGGGGGGTGATAGTACCGCTCACGCTCGCCCATCCGTGCCGCAAATTCAGAACTACGGAGAGGAGCAGTAGGAGGCCGCTAATGACTTTTATGAACATCCTGGTTGACTACTTGGTGGCGAAAAAGGGGTAGTTGCCCGGGGCCCCGGTTTGGGGCGGTTGGCCTAGGACCGCCTGCGGCTGGCCATACTCTTTCTCGACCAGCTTGCCCAGTTGGCCGAGCAAAAACTGCGGGGTCAGCCAGCTCACGAAGCGGATGACTTTGGCCAGGCCGGGGTAGGCTTCGGGCTGGTCGTGCCGCACGGCACGCAGCGCGGCCGCCACGAGCTTGTCGGGAGCCATCAGGCCGGAAGTCGTCCCCAGGCGGTCGGCAAGCGGCGTTTTCGCGGCCGGGGCCACCAGCTCAAACACCCGCACGGGCGTGTGCTGGAGCTGCACCCGCAACGACTTGGTGTAGGAACGCAGGCCCGCCTTAGAGGCCCCGTACATCGGCGTCAGGGGGAAGGGCGTCAGGGCCAGCCCGGAGGTCACGTTCAGAATGGCCGCCGCCTTTTGCGCCTTCAAGTGGGGCAGGAATTGCTGCACCATGCGAATGGGACCCAGCAAGTTGATTTCCACCTCCCGGGTCAGGTCGAGCAAATCCAGCGCCGGGTCGTTCAGGTTGAGCTTGCGCATCTCGCCGGCGTTGTTAATCAACACGTCGAGCGCGGGAAACTGGGCCAAGACTTGCTCGTGCAGCTGCGCAATGTCGGCGGGGTTGCGCACGTCGCTTTGGAAGGTGTGCACCTGCGGCAGGAGTTGCTTGGTCGCCGCCAGCTTGGCCGAGTCGCGGCCCGTAATGAGCACCGTGTTGCCCAGGGCCAGCAGCTGCCGGGCAAATTCAAAGCCCAGGCCGCTGGTGCCGCCGGTGATAAGGATGGTGTGGTGACGTAAGTCCATGACGTGGGGAGGCTTGGTTGACCGGACAAAGGTCCCCTACGGTTGCCACCGCTCGTTTGCGTCCGCCAATCCATCTACTGCAAAAATCAATCATGGCTCTAGGCCCGGAACGCCCCCGGCGAGAGCTCGGTGTGGCGCTTGAAGAAATTACAGAAATGGGCCACTTCCGCAAAGCCCAGGCTGTCGGAGACTTCTGAAACGGTCCAGTTCGTTTGCTTGAGCAGCAACTTGGCTTCCTGGACGACACGGCCGCCAATCAGCTCGGTGGTGGTGCGGCCGGTGCTCTCTTTCAGTACTTTGTTCAGGTGATTGACGTGGACGGCCAGGCGGTCGGCGTACGCGGTGGCCGTGCGCAGCTGCAATCGCTGCTGCGGCGATTCGATGGGAAACTGCCGCTCCAGCAGCTCGCCAAACAAGGAACTGACCCGGGCCGAGGCACTGTGGGCGGGGTAGAGGGCCGTGGCGGGCTGAAGCTTCTGCCCGAAATGAATCAGCTCCAGCACGTAGTTGCGCAACAAATCGTACTTGAAGGCATAACCCGAGCTGATTTCTCTCGTCATCTTCTGGAAAATGGCCTCGATTTCCACGCATTCCTCGTCCGTGACCGTAAAAACGGGGTAGCCGCCTGCTCTAAAAATCGGCAACTCATCCAGGACCACCCCGCTTTTGGCCGGTAGCAGAAACTCGGACGTGAAGATGCAGAAGTAGCCTGTCTGGTCCATCTCCAGGGGGAGCCAATGGTAGGGCACCTTGGGGGTAGCAAAGAGCAGGGCATTCTGCTCAATGTCAATTACTTTGTCGGCATACTCGGCCCGGCTGCGCCCGCGATTTAGGCTGATTTTGTAATACGCCCGCCGGTTGTAGGGGCTGGGCGGCGTCTTCCCTTTTCCGAGTCGGCGGAACAGGTCGGCCACGTTAAAAATATTGAAATGCCCGATTTCCCGCTGGATATCCGGCGGGAGCAGCGTGCTGGGTTCGGCATCAACGGCCGTGGCCACCGCGGTATAAAAATCGGCGAGGGAGGGACCTTTCATGACGGGTGGCGGTTGCGGAATTCAAAGATAGGGGGGGCACCACATAGCCTTAAATGGCACTAGAGCAAGCTCAGAGCGATGTTTAACACGTCTTCAAAAGCTAGTTTGCCTGCCCCGGCCTGGGCCATCACGCGCAAGCCAGTCAGGGTGACATGGAAAGAGCGGGCCAGCGCCCGGGCGTCGTGCTGGCTGCGGATAGTGCCCAACTGCTGGGCTTTGCGGAATGCTAGGAAGAAGGCTTCCTCCACGGCCTGCATACTCGCGCGCACTAGGGTGCCCACGGCCAGGTCGTTCGTCGCCAGTTCGGTGGTGGAGTTCACCATCAGGCACCCGCCTTTCTCTCCCAAATGCTCGTTCTGCTGGATAACCAGGTCAAACAGCTGACGCAGCGTGGCGGGCAGGTCGTCGGCCAGGGCTAGCAGTTCGATGATCGGCACGAAGGCGCGTTGGTTGTACTGCCGTAAGGCTCGCAGAAACAGGCCCTGCTTGTCGCCAAACGTATCGTAGAGGCTGGATCGACTGATGCCCAGCGCCGCCACGAGGTCCTGGGCTGAAGTACCGTGGTAGCCCGTGGCGGTGAAAAGCTGAATCGCTCTCTCCACTATCTCGGTTTCGTCAAATTTCTTACCGCGTGCCATGCTGAAAAGCTCCGTAAAACTACCCTGCAAAGCTACCCCGCCGCTCGGCGTTGCGGCCGGGCAGCCCCAGGGTTCGGAGTACCCCGCCCGTCCTTAAAAGAAAAACTGCTCCTGCACAATTTTCCCGTCCGCCACCTGGTAAACGCAGATTTCGCTCACCTGCTGGCGGCCGGGGCCGCGCAGGGTCATATCCATTTGCATGGCCACGCTGAAATACCGCTCCCCCAGCAAGGGGGCCGAAACGACCAACTCGTGCATCGTTTCTACCAAGTTCAGGAAGGCGGCCCCTTCCGCCTGAATGGCCTCCAGGCCCCGCACGGGGCGGAAGGTGCCGTTTTCCGGCTTGAGGCTCACGGCCGTGTCGGCGTACAGCTCGGCGCGGGCCTGCGCGTTCAGGCCCTGCCGGCAAAGATGCACGAGGCGGTCGGCCAGTTGTTGGGTGGTCATATGAAAAAACGCTAAGAAACTGATTTAAAGGCTATTTTGGCTACTGATTCGTCCTACGTCAGCGAGATACCCCCGTCCACAGTCAACTCGGTGCCGGTGATGAACGTGGAGTCATCCGAGGCCAGAAATAAGGCCGCTTCAGCAATCTCGACTGGCTCCCCCATGCGGCTGAAGGGCACCTGCACCTCGTAGCCCGCCACCTGTCCCGGCGTCAAACCGGCCACAATGGGCGTGTTAATGGGGCCGGGGCTGATGACGTGGAAGCGAATTTTGCGGCTTTTTAACTCCAGCGACCACACGCGGGCAAACTGATGCAAGGCCGCTTTGCTGGCGCTGTACGCGCTCAGGCCGGGCACCGCTTTGGTAGTGGCCATTGTACCAGTCATGATGACCGAAGCCCCGTCCTGCAAAAGCGGCAGTGCCTTTTGCACGGTAAAAAGCGTGCCTTTCGCGTTCAGGTTAAAATTTTGGTCGAAGTGCGCTTCGGTGATGGTGCCCAGTGTGGGGCCGGGCGCGGCATAGCCCGCGCTGGCAAACAGGATGTCCAGCTTGCCCCGCTCGCGCCGCACAGTCTCAAACAGTCGGTCGAGGTCGGCGAGGTTGGCCGAATCGCAGCGCACGCCGGTTACGTCGTGCCCAATGACTTGCACGGCTGCGTCTAGTTCCGGCTGCCGCCGCCCTGTGATAAACACGGAGGCTCCCTGTTCCACAAATAATTTCGCGGTGGCCAGGGCCATACCGCTGGTAGCGCCTGTGACGACGGCCACCTTGCCGTGGAGTTTTTTCATGAACTGTTGGAATGTTTGTTCCACAAAGCTAATTTATTTGGAACGATAATTCCTAATTGGTTTTAAGGATTGCTTTTTGAAAAAAGGCGGATTTGCACGTTAAGATGCCACACTGGAAAAATACCACATTGTTCCCACACAGGTCGGCAATCGGAAACCGCACATATTTCCAGAGTTGTCCGGGAAGCAATCTTACGTTAAGGAACTTTTCTCAGAATTAGGAGGGGAAAATGCACCTACAACTACCCCAAAATCCTGTTTATCTAGGCCGAGAAATTGCCGGTAAGTACTCAGAGCCTGATGCATCTGGAATTAAGGTTCTCGCTATAACGGGGCGGCAAGTTCCGCTATCCCCAACCCAACCGTTTTTTAAGCTAACCGGCTGCTGGGCGACCAGCGCATGCTTTTTGGCCAACTAACAACTTTCGGCCGGTTGGCTTGCTTTTCTAGCTATGAAAGAGTTCTTCGCTTATTTACTGCAATTCGGCCGCTTGACCCAGCCCCAGCAAGACCTAATAGCTCACCAAGCTTCCCGCGTTACCTTGCGCAAAGGCGACTATTTCGTGGCGCAACAGGTGGGCTTCGTAGAGGCGGGCGTGCTGCGGGTGGGTTCCTATACCGAGCAGGGGGAAGAGCTTACCAGCTACTTCATCGAGGAGCAGCACCCGCTGCTGGACATCCGGCCGCCGGAAGCCGCCGGCACCCCTTCGCCCTGCTTGGCGCAGGCCCTCACCCATTGTCAGCTCGTGGTCTTCTCTGCGCAGCAGTGGCAAGCCTTTGCTCAGCTTATTCCCGGCTGGGAGGTTATCACGCAGAAAATTCTTGCGCAGGCGCTACGAGTGAAGATGGAACGCGTCCTACCCCTGGTGGTCCAGGATGCCGCCGCCCGCTATCGGTCTTTCCTCATTACGTATCCGCACCTCGCTAACCGCGTGCCGCTGGCCTACGTGGCCGCTTATCTGGGCATGACCCAGTCGTCCCTGAGTCGGATAAGAAAGAACATCTAGCAGCAATCCTTTTGCCATTTGGCAAAAAGTCGCTTGATTGGGGACGGGACCTTTGCACCGCTACTTCAGCTTAACCAAGTGACCCTCACGAAGCCGGTCGCGTTACCCCAGAACCATATATGCACCCCCAACTTGTTGCCCTGGTTACCGGGGCCAACCAAGGTATTGGCCTCCAGATTGCCAAGGACCTCGTAGCGCACGGCTACACCGTACTGGTGGGCTCGCGCAGCCTCCAAAACGGCAAAGACGCGGCGCAGACCATTGGCCCGGCGGCTCATGCTCTGCAACTCGACGTGACACAGCCGGCCTCGATTGCCGCCGCCGCGGCGCGTATCCGGCACGCGTTCGGCCGGCTCGACGTGCTTGTCAACAACGCCGGTATTGCCCAGGCGGGCCAACCAGGCCGCTCGAACGAAGCAATCATGCAGGATAGCCGTGCGAGCAGCGCCTCGCTCGACGAGGTACGGGCCGTCTTCGAGACGAACGTGTTTGGGGTAATTGCCGTCACCCAGGCTATGCTGCCGCTGCTGCGGGAAGCGCCCACCGCCCGCATCGTCAATGTCGGGAGCCCGCTCGGCTCGCTTACCTTAAACGCGGACCCGGCCTTCCCGTACCGGCAGGCGTACAGCGTGGTGTATGCCGCCTCGAAAACCGCGCTCAATGCCGTGACGCTGGCCTTCGCCATTGACCTGGCGCAAACCAACATCAAAGTCAACATAGCGAGTCCGGGCTCGACGAAAACGGCCATGAACAGTGCCGGCACTGATACGGTTGAACAAGGAGCTCAATACATCGTGCGCGTGGTTCTCGACGAGACCGAGCCGACCGGCACCTTCACCGGACCGGGTGGCTCGCTGCCCTGGTAGCCGCTGCTGTTCCGCGACGACCATTGCCGATATGGTCAGCTGGCCTGCCCACGCCGCTTGCGGTCTACTTTCGTGGAGTACTCAATTTGGATAAGTGATAAAAGCCCTGCTCGGCAAGCTGTCAGTGGGGCTTTTTAAGTGGTGTTTTTTGAAATAGTCCATCAACCCAGTATTCCTTAGCGTTGTTTTACGCACCCAGGGTGTTGTTAAACAAACAAGCCACCCCCCGACTCGGCCACTCATGTGTGCGCTTATCTTAATTATTATCTTGTCTGACAATGTATTGCTCAGTGAACAAATAAAATGCTACTCTTGACGTTCGTTTTCGCTAGCCACTTTCAATTCCGTTAAAGGGCAGGTAAAACCATTGAAAAACCGATGGTTTACAGCGTTTTGGCTCCTTATCAGGAGCGACCATGCCATTTGGCCACGGACTCGGAGGTTTTACCCTACTTGTTTCATAACACCCATGGATTCCCGCCCCCGCAAACCCTTGGCCCCTGCCTCGGGTTAAGCCGTTGGACGTTCGACTTGGTGTACTGAAGTAATTCGATGGATAGATCAGTAAACGTGAACGACGGAACCCTGGGGAGTGACGCGCGCCTGTTCCGCCTCGTGGCGCCGGTGGCGTGCCTCGTCTACCCGGCGTTGGTGTCGCGCATCTCGGGCGTATCACCCTTCTTTTTAGTGCCCGTTCTTCTCGTTCCGGTTTGTTGCGCGTACGTGGCGTTTCGCACCGCGGGCACTGGATTCTTGAACGCGACCGCAATTGCCCACTTCGGCGTTGGTGCGCCGGCCTTGTACTCGCTCATGGGGCAGTGGCTCGACTCCCAAACGCTATGGGCAATCCACGCCGATGAAGCATGGCTCGGCCTGTGGGGTTTGTTGACAGCCGTGTGCTTCCTGGATAAGCCAGCGGTGTGCCTTCAAGCCGAGACCTCTTCTCGTCTCGCGACCATGCACGGGGTTTCGGCGCTGCCAATCGTGCTCTTCGCGTTGCTCCACCTAACCAATCACTTGGCCGGGGTGTGGGGCGGGCAAGCGCACGCGGCCTTCATGCTGCAAGCCCGTCGTCTTTACCGCTACCCACCGCTTGAAATCGCGCTGGTCTGCTGTTTTGTATTTCAATTTGTTACCGGGCTCGTGTTGACGTGGCGGGGCATCGCCAGGGAGCTCGCCGACGATTGGCTGAAACGACTCCAGAGGATATCGGGCGCCTATCTGGCCGTCTTTCTCCTGTCGCACGCCAGTGCCATCGCCCGTGCCCGGTACCTTCAGCACACGGATACCAACTGGGTTTGGCTTACTTCCTACAACCTGCTAACGGATAAGTGGAGCGCTCGGTTGACGCCCTATTACTTCCTGGGCATCGTTGCCTTGAGCCTACATTTAGCCTGTGCTGCGCGCTTCGTGCTGCTGGCCCACGGCACAAAATCAACGGCCGCCAACCGGGTCTTTGGCCTCGTCGCGGGGACAGGAGCTATTGCGGCGGTCGCCATCATGGTCGGCCTCGTTCGAGGGTCCATCCACGTGTGACGGTTACGCCCTTGCGCACGACGGGCACGGCTATAGGGCGGGCCCGTTTGGTAAGCACTGGGCGATAGCGAGCCGATGCAGGTGCTTTGCCGCGTGCTACACGCCAGTGTGGCCGGCTATTATTAGTGGCTGGGTCGGGCAGACCGACCGGCACCTGGTTGGGAGCACGCGGCTACCGCGGCCTTCTCGCGCCACGCCCAGCGCTACGGCACCCGGTGCTTACGGGCAGAATTGCGCACCGGTGGCCACGCCGTGGGCGGTTCTGCGTTGGGTACCTGGCTGCGTCGTCGCGGTCTACGCGCGTTGAGCACCCGGCCGCACCACCCACGCACGATGGTGGCCGACCCAGCGGCTATCGTGGCTGAAAATCTGCTGTTCGGCCAGCCGGCACCCACTGCCTTTCATTAAGTGTTTTTAATGGGCCATCCCAATCTTGGTTAAGAGCCTGTTAAAATTTACGGATGAGGTGTCGGATACTGGACAAATACATGATTGCCTCGGTACTGCTGGTTTCGCATTCGAAGTCGCGACTTAAGCGCCGGTCCCATTGCAGCCAGCTAATGGAGCGCTCGACGACCCAGCGCACTGGTTGGGGTATGAAGCCGCCGCGGCCGGTTAGGCCCGGTGCCGTTTCCAGCCGCCAGCCGCAGTGGGCCTGGACCCAATCGGCCAGCGGGCGGCCGTCATAGCCGGCATCGGTGAGCACCAGCCTTAGCCGTTTAAATTCCTGCTGGTGTAGTTTTTCGAGTACCGCCCGGCCGCCGGTGCGGTCGTTCTCATTGGCCGGCCCGACGTGGGCGGCCAGCAGGCGGCCGCCGGTATCGACGGTGAGTTGGCGCTTGCGGCCTTGGATGTATTTGTGCCCATCAAAGCCCTTGTCGAGCACGCCGCGTTCGCTGCATTTGACCGACTGCGCGTCCACGATGGCCACGCTCGGACTGGCCTGACCCGAGGGAGCCGACTGCTGGCGGTCCTGCTCGACCAGCACTTTATTGAGGCCGGCCCAGCGCCCGTCGGCCTGCCAGCGGCGGAAGTAGTAAAAGCAAATTGGGTAGGGTGGAAAGTCGTGGGGCAGCAAGCGCCACTGGCAGCCGCTCTTGGCCAAATAAAGCAACGCGTTGACAATGAGGCGCAACGAATACTTGCGGCGGCGGGCAACGGGCAAAATAGTTTCCATAACTTGCCACTGGGAATCAGTCAGGTCCGTTTCGTACATCTTCGGTCGGATGAAGAAATTACGGTAACCTGGCTGGTTTCTTTTTGTCTAACAGCTACTTGTGAATTTTAACAGGCTCTTATCTGTCGTCCGCTTGTCGAGTAATACATGCAACGAAGCGGTAGGGCGGCTTCGACAAGGGGCTGGTACACCACCGGCATCGACCCGCTGGCCACGCGCAACGAAGCGGTAGAAATGCTTCGACAAGCGGACGCCGGAGGAGTAGAACAAATCACAAAAAATCAAGCATTTAGCCGTAAATTACGTCTGCGCTGGTACGAATTTGCGCTTCCCCCTCATGACCGACCTTAAAAATCAAATTGTTTTAGTCACCGGGGCCACTTCTGGCATTGGCGAAGCCACGGCCACCGAGCTGGCCAAAAGGGGCGCGCACGTCATTATTTTGGCCCGCAATGCCGAGAAAGCCGCCGCCACGCAGCAGAAAATCAAAGCCGCCGGCCCGGCCCCGGTCGACATTTTGCTGGCCGACCTGGCCGACCTGGACCAGGTGCGCCGCGTTGCCGCCGAGTTCAATGCCCGCTACCCGCGCCTCGACGTGCTGGTGAATAACGCCGGGCTGATTCTGGGAGCCGAGCGCCAGGAGTCGCCCCAGGGCTACGAGTTGGGCCTGGCCACCAATCACCTCGGCCCATTCCTGCTCACCAGCCTACTTTTTGAAAAGTTGAAGGCCAGCCCGGCCGGCCGCATCGTCAACGTGGCAGCGGTGGTCTACGGCATGGCCAAGCCCAATTTCACCGATTTTCAGTCGATGGAGAACTACGGGGCGCTGGCGGTGTACGCCAACACCAAGCTCTACAACATCATGTTCACGCAGGAGCTGGCCCGACGGATGCGCGCCCACGGCATTACCAACGTGACCACCAACGCGCTGCACCCCGGCGTAGTGGCCAGTAGCTTCGGCAGCGGCGCCCATGGCTTGTTGAGCATCTTCGTGAAGCTGGCCCGGCCCTTCGGGCTTTCAACCGCGAAAGGGGCTGCAACCAGCCTTTACTTAGCTTCCTCGCCCGCTGTTGCCACCACCAGCGGCGGTTACTTCAACGAGAAAAAGCCAGAGGCGGTGAAGCACCGCTTTAACACACCCGAAAATGCCCGCCGCCTCTGGGAACTGAGCGAGGCGCTGACGGACACGAAGCTGCTGGACTAAGCGTCCATCCGAAAAGGAGCCAAGGGCGGCCCGAGGAAGTGAGCGGGGAGGCCCGGTCCATGGCTTTCCGCCCGCTTACCGTTCGAATACGCGCTTCGCCGCCTCCAGCCGGGGCACGCTGATGTGGAGCCGCCGCGCTTCGGCCAAGACCTCCACGCAGCACGACTTGGCTTCCGCTACTGCAATCGGGCCGGCAAAGGCGGCCTTAAACGGCGGGCTGATTTTGAGCAGCGCCCGCAGGGCCAAGCTCGCCAGCCAGGGTGGTAGCCGGTAGAGAAAGGATTCCGAGGCATTGTTGCTCATGTTGACGCCCCGCGCGGCTACCACGCGCAGCAACTCCTGGATGTGCCGCACGGCTGCCTTGCCCTGCGTAGGGGAGGTCATCACTTGCGCCACTGCCCCTCCGGCGAGCGCTTGCGCGTAAAAACCGGTGATGATGGCAAAATGCAGCCACAGCCAGCCGCGAAAATCTGCATGTTCCTCCAAGGTGAAGCCGCTGTGCCGAAACAGTTCGCGCACGACTACTTCCCGTGCCGTAGGGACCGTGCCGAATGTACCAAAATGCACCTTATTGAACAGCGCCCCCACGAGCTCGCCCTTCGCCGTGATGCTCCCGCCGGCCTGCGGAAAGCCCCAGGCCAGCTGCCCGGCGGGCAGCGCCGACGCTGCTTGCTGCGGCTCCTGCCAGAAATTATTGAAGACAAGCACCGTCGCGTTGCCCACCTTCGGAGCCAAAAAAGTAGCTGCTTCGCTGAACTGGTAGTGCGGCACGCTGAGGACAATTAACTCGTAGTCGTGGTCGCCCGGCAGGTCTTCGCGCAGGCGAATGGGCCAAGGCTGGGCCACGCGCACGCCGCTACTTTTGGCACGGGCATCCAGCAGGTCAAGGGTCAGCGTGGGGCCGAAGTGCGCGGCACGGCCCGGCCGGACATAGAACTCCACGGTGTGGCCGGCTTGTTCCAGCGCCCAGCCGTATTGCGAGGTGATAACGCCTCGCCCAAACAATAGTATTTTCATAAAGACTTTCGTTGCGTCGCCAAGTTGGACTTACCCGCAGAGGCTATCTGGGTGGGCCAGCGCTATACCTGTCAAGCTGGACAGCCCGCTCCGTTTTGGGCGGCGATCTCAAAAGTATCTTAGCCGCCAGTTGCCGGCAAGAGGGCACCCGGCCGTCTATTATGCACCAACTGGTAAGAAATGAGCGACAACGCGGTGAACGACCTAAAAAAAAGCGATTATTTTGAAAATTTGCAGCAACGCTTAACCAATCGCTGCGAATCAGCGGACGGTGGGGCCTTGCAGGAGGCCTACGCCTTTCTGGCCCACAAGTGGACGCTGCTGGTGCTGGGCGCGCTGGCCCACGGCCCCCGGCGCCACGGCGAAGTGCAGCGGCAAGTAGTCGGCATTTCGCCCAAGATGCTGACCCAAACGTTGCAAAAACTGGTGCAGTACAACCTGGCGACGCGCACGGTCTACCCGCAAGTGCCACCGCGGGTGGAGTACACCTTAACTGCGTTCGGGGAAAGCACCGCCGAGCCCATAACGGCCGTGCTAGCATGGTACACCCGCTGGGAAACGGAAATTCTAGCGGGCGTCCAGCCAAAAGCCGCCTAGAGAGCGGCTCGCGCTTGTTGCCTCACGCCGTCGCGCCGGTGCGCCGAAGTCTTAGCTTTTCCATGCACGTTTCCAAGGTCTTGGGGTTGACGTCGAGTCGCCGCGCCTAAGGCCTTACTTCTGTGCTCGCCGGTGCGGCCTAGGGCCGCCAAAGTGTAAGCCTGCTCCTGCTTGCTAGGGTTTGCATAGCGGCGAGGTCTTCGGCACAACGCACGCGTGAGGCCCCCCACTGTACGGGAGAGTAGGGCGAGCGCCGCGTAGCTGACCCCGTACTAAGGCTGCGCTGCTCGCGGGCTTAAATAATCATTTTCGAGATATTGGCGCTATTGTTTGTGCCCGGATGTGTGGTAATAGCCCCTAGAATAACCGCTCACTTCGAAGAAAATGACGGCCTCGTGTACAATTCATCTACAACCCCTACTTGCTTAATAGTACCCTTTGCGTTTTTATTTTAGAATGATTGTTCCATTATTAAAATTGTCTCGTACGTTTGCAGAACGATTGTTCCAAATTAATCTCCCTTTTATGAATCGTTTACAGGGCAAAGTAGCCGTCATCACCGGCGGCAACAGCGGCATTGGCTTCGCCACCGCTCAAGAATTTATTGCTGAAGGCGCGCGGGTCGTCATCACCGGCCGTAATGCGCCGGCCGTGCAGCAAGCCGTGGCCCAGCTCGGTAGCTCGGCCGTCGGCATCGTCTCCGACGCGGTAAGTATGACCGACTTGCGGCAGCTCGCCGGCCAAGTACAGACGCACCACGCCCGCATCGACGTGTTGTTTGCCAACGCCGGCGTCTCGTACGCTGCCCCGCTGGTCCAGGTTAACGAGGCGCATTTCGATGCGCAGTTCGACATCAATGTCAAAGGCGTCTATTTCACCGTGCAGCAGCTGTTGCCGTTGTTCAACGACGGGGGCTCCATCATTTTAAACGGTTCGACCACGGCGCACCGGGCGTTTCCCGGCATCTCGGTTTACTCGGCCACGAAGGCGGCCGTGGTGGCCCTGGCCCGTAACCTTTCGCTGGAACTGCTCGACCGCCGGATTCGCGTGAATGTCCTTAGCCCCGGCCCAGTAGACACGCCCATCAACCACAAGATGTTCACTAGGCTTGGGATGTCGCCCGAAGCCGCGCAGCAGGCGGCCGCCAGCTATGCGGAAGTAGTACCCATCAAGCGCGTCGGCCAGCCGAAGGAGATTGCCACGGTGGCCACCTTCCTGGCGTCCGATGATTCGTCGTTTGTGCTGGGCGAGGAAATTATCGCGGGCGGCGGCATCGCTACGCTTTAGCTCCGGGAGCCTGGCTTGGAGGTCCGCCAGATGCACTGGCCCAGTACCGCCCCTGCTACGCCAGTGCATCTGCGCGTGGGGGTAGCTTTCGGCCTCAACGAGTGATACAACCTCTTTCGGCACAGTATCTTCGGCCCCATGGTTTACTATTTGACAAGACCGCCTGATGGCCCGTCCCCGCGCGTTTGATGAAGCCGTAGCGCTGCAAAAGGCGCTCGACACGTTCTGGCACCGGGGGTACAGCGCCACGTCGATGGAAGACCTGGTGGCGGGCACGGGGCTGAACCGGGCCAGCCTCTACGCCACGTTTGGCGACAAGCACCAGCTATTCATGCGGGCCCTGCGCCAGTATCAGCAGCAAGCCTACCAGAACTTGACGGCGCTGACGGCCGACCCCGACGTCCCGGCGCTCGACCACGTACGCCAGATTCTAGCGCTAACGGCGGGTCTGTGCTTCGCGGACGAGCAGCAAAAAGGCTGTTTTATGGTGAACACCATCACCGAACTGGTGCCCTACGATGCCGAGGCCCACGCGGTAGCAAGCCAGTACCAGCAGTTTTTTGAAACCCTACTGACCACCATCCTGAGCCGGGGCCAGCAGCGCGGCGAAGTGCGGCCCACCGCCCCGCCCCAGGCGCAGGCCCGTCTGCTGCTGAGCGTGCTCAACGGGCTGCGCGTGCTTTCCAAGGCCAATTCCGACCCTCAGCTGCTACAGGATGTACTGAACACGGCCCTGCTGGCTCTGGCCTAGAAGCTACCCGTACCTGACAGCGCTGACGCTGGCCAGGCGCCCAGCCACCGCCCCGGCATCCGGCGGCGCCACGCCCCATTCCGTGCTTTCCTGCCCTGCCCATGCGAGGCAGGCCAGGGAAAAGCGGCGTTAAATCTCATCAGCGAATGCCTTTGCTGCCCCGAACGGCTGCCTAGTGGTGGCGGGGCGTGTTATAAAATCACCTTTTACCCCACTCAAACCATTATGGAACTACGTCATCACACTACTCTGATAACTGGCGGCAGCAGCGGCCTAGGCCTGGAGTTTGCCCGGCAGCTACTGGCTCTGGGCAACACGGTGCTCATTACGGGCCGCGACCAGACCCGGCTGGACCAAGCGAAGCAGCAGTTGCCGCAAGTGCACACCTTCCGCAGCGATGTGCGCGACCCCGCCGCGATTGCGGCTCTGCACGCACAGGTGGTGGCCCGGTTCCCCGCGCTCAACATCCTCGTCAACAACGCGGGGGAAATGCGTAAGCTGAACCTGAACGACCCCACGCTGTCGTTGCACGACGTGACGCAGGAAGTAGAGGTCAACCTAAGCGGGCCGATTCGGATGGTGCAGCAGTTTCTTCCGCACCTCAAAACCCAAAAAACCGCCGCCATTCTCAACGTAAACTCCGGGCTAGCACTAGCTCCCTTCCCGATTTCGCCGGTGTACGGGGCCACCAAAGCAGGGCTTCACTCCTACACTCAATCATTGCGGGTGCAGCTCAAACCAACAGCCGTGCAAGTGTTTGAGCTCGTCGCTCCGGCGGCCAATACCCCCCTTAACGACCGGCTGGGCGACGTCGTGGACAAGAGCCAGCTGATGGGCCTTGGTTAAAAGTTTGGTACAAATGTTACATGGGTTGCGTTGGGTCATCCGTTTCCCACTCGACGGTCAGCAACGCGTCTAAATCAAACTGCAATGCCTGCGTGAGGGCCTCGTCGGAGAAGTCGAACTCACCTTGCAGATTGATATGCTGCCAGCTCACGGGCGACATGCGGGTGATGACATCGGCCAGGGCCTGCCGCTCGGTCGGCGAAGCCTGAAAGAGTTGCTGATTGAGGTAGAGGCAGTTCCAGCACACAATCACATTCTGCACCAACCGTTTGCAGGCATCAGCTACCTGCTGTTCTTCCTTGCCAGCGTAGCGAAACTGGCCGTTCTGGCCGTAGAACACGGCCCGGGCGAAGGTATGCGTGCTTTCGAGCTTGTCTAACTGGTCGTCGATGCGCTTGCGCAGGTCCTGGTCGTCCATGTAACGCAGTAGGAACTCGGTGCGCACGGCCCGGCCCAACTCCCGCAGGGCCAGGTAGAGCGGGTGGTGCTGGGAATAGGAATTAAGGCGCTTGAGCACGGTGGAGGCTGTCACATGCTTCTGCTTGAGGCTGACGATAAGCCGCAGGATGGTCTCCCACTGCGCCTCGATAAGCCCCCGGTCCAGCGGCTTGCCTAGCCGCAGGGCGTAGGCGGTCAGGTCGGGCACGGCCATGCCGACGAAGGCGTAGAATTGCTGGTCCTGAAAGGATTGAATGCGCGGGGCGAAGGCGACTTTAAGCAGATACGTCACGGCGAAGTTGACCTCAGTAAAGCCGTGGGTATCGGTGCTGTGAATGGTGGACTCCACGACCTCGTTATACAAGAGTCCGTCGACCATATAAGGCGCTTCCCGTGTTGCGGACGTGAACGTGGTTGAGTAAAACAGCCGGTGCCGGTCATCCAGGAACCCGTACGACACGAGGCCTTTTTCCTGCCCGAAGTACTTATAGGAGTAGGTGGCGTGAATGGAATCCACGGCCACGTGGTATTTCTGGCCATCTGACGAAGTGTGCGTCTGGCCGGGGGCGCGTTGAAAGAGGCGGCTGATGGGCAGCTTGCCCATTAGGGCCAGCACCGCGTCGTTGGCCCGGCGCAGGTTGTCGAGCGAGAAGTACCAGTTGACCGTGTTTTCCAGCGTGGACTGCGCCACGTGCTTGGTGGCGTGGGCCATGCGCGTCAGGCCCAGGTTGCAGCCGTAGGCCATGACGCCGGCAAAGAACACCCGGTCGGCCGGCCGGGGCGGGCGGTGGCGCGGGCTCCAGTGGTCGAGGCAGTCGGTGAAGCGGCATTGCTGATTGACCGTGTGCAGCACTTCGTGTAGCGAAATCTGGCCCGCGCCAGGAAACAGGGGCCGGGGAGCCGGGGCTTCCTCGTCCGGCGGCCGGGCCGGGGTCAGGAAGCGCGGCCGGCCATCGGCCCGCTTGCGCACGGCCGGGTTGGTCCCCGCGTTCAGGCGCTCGAAGGTGTGGGCGAATGCGGCCGCCAGTTTGGCTTGCAGCGCGTCCAGGAAAGGACCGGGCTCCCCTAGGTCCAGCAGATTGGTTTGAAACAGTAGTTCCGCTCGCTGGGCGGCCCAGGTAGTGGCATTGAGCAAATAGGTGTCGAAGGGCCGGTAGCTCAGCGAGTGGACCAGATTGAGTTTACCCGCCTTCAACTGGTCGGCCACGTGGCCTGCCAGCAAGGCTTTGTAGAGGGAAATTGTGCTTTCCGCTTGGTCCAGGGCCGTGCGCTCGGCCGCTTTCAGAAAAGAGGCCGGGAGCTTGCTGCCCAAGCTCCCGGCCCGGTCGCGGTACTGCGCCAGAGCCTGGTCCAGGGGGCTATTGAGCACTCCTTCGTACCGGACTAAGCGCAGAATATCGCTTAGTCGGTGTTGCAGGGCGCGGGAGCGCTCCTCCACGACCTGGTAGTACGGCCCGGCCACGTTGCCCCCGCCGCCCTTGCGCAGCTGCTGGGCGGTCTGGCGCAACTGGGCAAACGCTGTCACGGCCGGGGATTGCAGCCAGCCCAGTAGCGCGGTGACTTTTTCCGCGTTGGTGCGGGCAAACGAAAAGGCGACCTGCTCCAACTCGACCAGCGCCGTGCCGTGGGTCAGCACGCCGTCGAGGAGTTCCCGCAGCTGGCCCGCCGTGTCCTGCTGCTGGCGATACACGCGCTCCTGCGTTTCCCGCTGGGCCGCATTGCGGTGGGTTTGTACGGCCTGCAATAGGGTCTCCGTCAGCAGGTCGCCCACCTGGTAATACTGCTGCACCACGAAGCAGAGCACCATCAGGTATTTCTTGTCGGTTTGCTGCTGCACCTGGAATACCTGCGCCCGCTCCACGTAGCGGGCATAGTAGCGCACCAGTTCTTCGGATAAGTCCAACGCTGCTACCACCGGCTGCACCTGCGCAAACAGGGCCTGGAGCACCGCGTAGTCCCGCACGTTGGCCCGAATAGCCGCCGGGCGCATCAATTCCAGGCTGCGTTTGAGCGTGGTCAGCCGGTAAGGTCGGTGGGCGTGCGCCGGCTCGTCGGCTTCGGTGGTGAACAACGCATCCAGTTGCTGGCGCAGCGCCGGGGTCAGCAGGTGGGCCACTTGCGTGGTCAGCTGCTGCTCCACGGTGCGGAAAGCTTCGGTGACCACGCCCGCCAACGCCGCGTAGGTCGGCACCTCCCAACGGTGGGCCAGCAGGTAATCGGCCGCCGTGCGGAATACGGCCACCGGATTCATCTGCTGCCGAGCGAAATGGGTGACCTGCTGCACCACCTGCGACTGGACTTCTTCAAACGAGGCGACGCCAAAATGGTGGAGCAGCAAGGTCCGGTGCCGGAAGCTGGCCACGCGTTCGTACCGGGGCCACGCTACCTCGCCCAGCGCATACCGGTGCTGCACGTAGGCGCGGTCGGCCGCCGCAAACCGCTCGGTGGAAAAGAAGCGCCCGCTGGCCTTAAAGTAGCCCAGCTGTAACAGGAAGCCCCCGCGCATATGCGGAACAGTCATCGTGCGCAGGAGCGGCTCGGCCCATTCAGGGAGCGAAAAGAAGAAGGACCGCTGCGGGGTGGTGAACTTGGGGGGAGAATCAAACTCGCGACGCTGAGCCGCGTCGAGCAGCGGGAGGGTACGGGCCATAGGAAAGGGGGGGTAAACAAACGTCCCTTTTCCGGTACCACCCGCCCCAGCGCTCAATTGGCCCCCGGTACAAGAAAAAGCGGTACCTGAAACTGGTTTCCGCAATCAAGATACCCTAAATTTGCTTTTCGCTTCTTTCCGGTACCACCGAGAGCGATTTGTTGCCCTTGCCTCTCGCAAGCCTATCTGATTACTTTCATTTCGAGTGCCCCATGGAAACCCTGGACTGGACGGCCCAAACCAATCAATACGACCTGCGCGTGCGCCGGCCCGGCGGGCCCGTTGAAGTCAAAATCATCTTGGACCGGCCCCGGCAGGGAGTCGACGCCGATTTGGAGTTTGCTGCCAACTGGGCGACGGCCGATGCGAATGAGGTCAGTGAAAACTGGCACATCCTCTCCGTTACCGATATGGCCCTGCTCGTGACTTATTTGCCTTCCACCCTGGCGGATTATCCGGCGGGTCCCTTCTTTTATAACCGGGACCATTACGTCGTGCCGGACCGGCAAGACAACCCCCGCTTCTACGAGGCCACGCTCCTGCATAAGCAACAGCCCGGCCTGCAGCGCGGCTATAGTTTCGTTGTCAACAATCCCCTGCTGCACCCCAGCAGCATCGGCGAAGAGCTGCGGCAGCACGGCTTATTGCGGGGCGATTGGAAATTAGCGCCCGGCAGCATCCAGGAAATCGGGTTGGAGCAGCACCACTACCTCACTTGGCAGCGCCAGCAACTGCCGAATTATTACCGCTGGCAGGAAGCCCTGGCCGAGCCGCCGTTGACCCTGACGAAGCAGCAGACCGCTTTACTGTTGAACTTAGTGCGGGCGGGCTATCTCTTACGCCATGGCCCCCACGGCTGGGAAGTAGGCCAACTGACCGCGCCAAACAAATCCGCTGAAAGCACCTATCAGACGCTCGTTATCGGACAGGCCACGCCGGCCGAAGCCATTGTGGAAGCGACGAAACGCTTGTTGCCCTCCTCCTAAGCGAGCCGCTACACCTTCTACGCTTTCCCCATGAAACTTGGCTACGCCCGCGTCAGCACCAGCGAACAAGTGCTGGACCTGCAACTGGATGCCCTGCGCCAGGCCGGCTGCGAGCACCTGTTCACCGACACCGTTTCCGGCATGCAGGCCCATAAGCCCAGTTGGGCGCAACTGCTGGCGTACGCCCGCCCCGGCGACACCGTCGTTATCTGGCGGCTGGACCGGCTGGGCCGCTCCACCAAGCACTTAATTGACGTCGTCGAGGACTTGAGCCGCCGCCAGCTGCACCTCATCTCGCTCCAAGACCCCATCGATACGACCTCACCGGGCGGGCAACTGGTGTTCCAGATTTTCTGCGCCCTGGCCGAGCACGAGCGCAACGTGCTCGTGCAACGCACCCACGCCGGGCTCCAGGCGGCCCGCGCCCGGGGCCGACAGGGCGGCCGGCCGCCCGGCCTGGCCCCGCGCTACCAGAAAATTGCGCCGGCGGTCAAGGAACTCTACGAAGCCGGTCAGCAATCCACGCGCCAGCTCATGGCTTATTTTGAGATTGGCTCGCGCCGCACCCTCTACAAAATCCTGCGCTTTGCGGGTTGCCAGATTAATGAACAGCCACTGCTGCCGAAGGGCCAGGCAGTCGATGCGCCGTGAGCGGTTCGTAGGTAGGCCCCAAGCCCCTTTTAGGGGCGCCCGAGCCTGGAAGCAGAAAACCCCGCTCCGGAATGTTAGTCCGCGTCGGCTGGGAAAAGCAAGGGCCTTATCTTGCTGGCGCTAGCCTCCTCGTTATGTCCCCCACTGCTTCCGCTGGCCCTGGCCAGCCCGTTTACGCCACCGACCCGGCGCAGCTGCCGGCCCTGTTGCAGCAACTGGTCACGGACCTGGCCGTCCCAACCATCTCGTACCTGCTCGGTGGCCACTACTATGACCGGACGAATCACCCGCGCACTCGGCACTTTCCCGCCGTGTTTGCCCTGCGGCAGGACGAAGTAGCGAACGTGGAAATAGGGTCGGATTTCGTGGCCTTCGATGCGGAGCTGGTCCGTTACCCCGAACGAGGCGAACCCCACCACCCTGGGCCATGGGCCGACCACTTCCGGGCCACCGTGCCTTTCGCCCAACTGTATCAGCTGTGTCGGAAGGTGCTTTCGCCGGTTGAGGAAACGGCGGACGAGGTAAACTACGGGCCCGAGACCATTATTTATTATAACGCGGAGGTCTATCAGCGCTATCCCACCCCGGCTGACCTCAACCAAGTCTACGCGGCCGCCCCTGCCTCCGGGGAACACCCCCTGGTGGCCGTCCTGACGGCGGTGGAAGCGGGCCTGGCGGACCCCGGCAACCACTACCTGATTCATACCACCGCTTTTGAGAGCCCAGCCGGCCCGGTGTTGCTTGGTGTGCTTCATTTACAGGCCGATACCGTTCAGGACCTGGTCGTAGAAGCCGATGGCTTCACCTGCTCGGTGCACCTGGACCCGGATGACCGCCGGCGGTGGTCGCCGGTACGCGTAGCCTTTGCCCAAGTCTGGCAGGTGCTGCGCAGCGATAGCCCCCAGGTAGATATGGAGGAAGTCGAGGAAGCCGGGGGCCTGCTCTACGACGCTCCCGACGTACTGAGCGCGTATGCCCGGCAGGGCCGGGCGGCTTAACTTCTTTGCGGATTTCCAATGGAAGAACTCCTGCAACCTCGCCACCCCCTCGACCAATATCACCAGTCGCAGCTGGCCCTTTTGGCGACACTCCCACCCGAACAACGGGCTTATCATGCCCGGCTGTTTCGCTTGGGCAACGCCAGCTACCGCTACCAGCAACAGGCTGAGGGGGAGGTGACGGAAGACGATTTTCACGACTGGCTCGAAGGCTTGCCCGAGAAGATGCGGGCAGCCTTGGTGCGTGCTGGCTTCGAAGCGAGCAAAAATAGCTGGCCGCTCCGCCGACACGCCTTGGAACGGCGCGACCTGGGCCAGGATGCTTTTTTGCAAGCCATCCTCTCGCCGGAAGATTGGGCCTATCAGCAGCAGCTAGCCCTGTCATCAGCTCCAGCGAGTGAACAACAGGAGGTGACAGAAACGGACTGAACCATTGTCGCACCTCGAATCTGGGCATGTAACATTTGTACCAAACTTTTAACCAAGGCCAGGCCTGCGCCAGCGGAAGGACTGCCTGCGCCTCGACCAGCCGGGCATTGGCGGCCGTGAGCGTTTCCACCCGCATGTAGTTTTGCTGCACCCACCCCAGGCGCGCCAGCGTCAGGGCCGGCACCTCGGGCCGGGCCACCGTTTTCAGGCCGATGTTGCAGGCCTGCGCCAGCAGCACGGCGCAAATACTCAGCGGCAGGTCGGCCGCGGCGAGCTGACCATCAGCGACATGGGTAAAGGCACTGGCGAACCCGGTAAACGCTTCTACTTCCAGTAGCAGGGCCGCCAATTCGACCTGGGGCAGCGCGTTGGCCACCTGCGCACGCAGGCGCGCCAGACTGGCGGGCTCGGCTTGCGCGGGCAAGGGGGTGAGCACGACCGTCGGCGTTCCCTCCTGCTGCACCAGTTGCAGGGCCGTGTTATGGGCTAAGTTCTCGCTCACTTCCGTGTACGCCGCCCGGAGCTGGTGCTGGAGATGCGCCAGTTCCACGGCCGGGTCGAGGGAGCGGTCCAGGGCCCGCGCCACCGCATCCCGCGCCGTTTCCCAGGCCACCCCGCGCAGCAGTTCGGCTCGCGGGTCCGCGTAGCGCTCGCTGGCTGGCACGAACACTTCCCGGCGGCGCAAGGCCTGGTGCAGACGCTCCAGTACGCACAAGGTGTAGGCCTGGACGTTGACTTCTGCTTTGGCCGGAAATACCCGTCGGGCCCAACTAGTGGGCACGACCGCGCGCGGGGCCGCTGCCCACTTTGGGCGACCCCGGCCGCCGGCCTCTTGTCGCTGCAAAAACGACCACGCTTCCAGCAGGGGCTTCGCGGCGGGAGTGCCCTCGAAGGTGACGCCCGCCAGCAAAGCCGGTAGAAACCGGCGCACCGTGGCGTAACTGCCGCTCAGGGCTTCCAGCAGCGGGTCATCGCCTGGCGTAGCCAACTCCTGCACGGTCGCCGCCGCGGCGCGCAACCGCTCCTCGCCAACGGCGTCGAGTACCTGCTGGCGTAGCTCCCCAGCCGGGAGGGCGTCGTCGAGTAGCAGCAGCACCGCTCGTTGCAATACCAATGCCGCCTGGTCCAGGTCCTTGAGGGAGCGGAGGCGTTCGCGTCGGCGCTTCGTTTCCCCGCGCAGGGCCAGGGAGGTCAACAAGTTGTCGAACAGGTCCAGCAGGTCATCCGTGGCCGTGCGCTCCAGCGCCTGCACGAAGACCAGCAGCGTGGCCAGGCGGCGCTCTTCGCCCATCCGGACCAGGGTCTGCGCCCACACTAAGTGGGCCTGGCGGGCCAGGCGCGCCAGCCGGGCTTCCGGCAAGTCGGCTACCGGTATGGCACTGACCCCGAGCGCGCGAATCTGGTCCACGCGGTGCAAGGCGGCCACCAGGGCGGGCGCAGAAACGCGGGTCGGCGGGGTACGCAACAGCTCTAGCTTAGTAAGTCGCTCCCCGGCCGGCACGGTCAGGAGCGCTTCCAGCACCGTTCGCTGGGACCCGGTGAGGCGCGCGTGCAGCTGGCGGTAAAGGTGACGGCCCGTGCGTTCGCGCACCCGCGCAATCAGACGGGCCAGCACCGTCACGCCGGGTAAGACGACCCGCTGGGCAATCAGGTGCGCCGTGGCCAAATCAACCAACACGCTGGGCCGCACCGTGCTGGTCAAGGCCTGCGCGTAGAGCCACCGGGTGAGCCGGAAGGACTGCCGGACGTCGTAGGGCTGATAGCCCAGGTGCGCCAGAATGAGAGGCTGGTGCTCGTGCCAGGTGTTAGGGCGCTTGCGATAGCCGGCCAGTTCGGCGGGGTCTACGCCCAGCTGGATGGCCAGAACCTCCACCACGACGGCCGGTACCTGGGTAGGCTCGGGTAGAAACGTGCCCAGAAACCGGAGCGTCCCCAGTTGAACGGCACAGCCCAGCTTATTAGCTGCCCGGCGGCGCTGGGCCAAAAACTGCGCATCGGCCGGGCTGAGGTAGAAGTAGCGGGTGAGCTGTTCCGCGTTCGGGTCCGCTTGGTAGCGCCCGTAGCGGGCCGCTTGCTCGTCGCTGAGAAACTCTACGGGCATCGCAGTTAGGGCTTAGGCGATGGCTGGTGCTGGTACCTCTTGCTGCGCACGGGGCAACAGCCGGTAGACGGTGCTCTTGCGAAAGAGCTGGCCCCGCCGGGTCCGGTAGCCGTGGGTATTCAATTCGTCGGCGATGGCCGCCAGCGTCAGGCCGTCGCGGCGCAGCAGGACCGCCAGCCGCCGGGCTTGCTTGTTGGCCACGTGCTCCCGGGCGTTGCGCTGCACGGCCGCCCGGCCCAATGCCCGCGAGTCGCTGGTAAAGTTCTGCGGGTTACCCAGCTCAAAGCCGCGCGCCTTCTTCGCGGCCAACCCGCGTTTTGTGCTATCGGAAATATCTTTAGCCGCTTTCTGCGCCACGGCCGCCAGGATGTTGATGGTGAACTCATCGGCATGGGGAATGTCGCAGGCCTTGAAGCGGACCTTCTCCTCCATCAGCTTCGAGGTGAAGTAGACGCTACGCGCCAGACGCGACATTTCAGCCACCAATAGGATGGCGCTGGCGGTGCGCGTGTCCACGATGGCCTTGGCCATCTCCGGCCGGTTATTCTTACGCCCGCTCTCCACCTCGATGTATTCGGACAGGATGCGGTCACCGGGCTGCAAAAAGCGGTGCGCAATCAGCCGTTGTCCTTCCAGGCCCAGCCCGCTCAGGCCCTGGCGCTGCGTGGAGGCCCGTAGGTAAAGTACATAATCCATTAAATTCGCTGGTTCTTTTTCAACACGTGCTGCGTAATCTGCTCACAGCGAGTCGAAAACAGGGCAACCTATTGAGGTCATCGGTTCTAGTATAAGGGGTGGTCGGAACCGCAGGATGCGTCGGAAAGCCCAAGGGGAGCGTAGCGGGCGGGCTCATCGCTGGGTTAACCACGCTTCCGCTGCCGGCTCGTTCGGTAGTTCCTGCCACTCAAAAGCGCCCCAGTCTACCTCCGCCGGCAAACTGGCCTGCCAGTCGGCGAGGGAAAGGGGCGGGGCCACAACCGCCACCCGGAGGGCCGCATCCGGCGCGAGTTGCAAGCTCGCCTGCACGAAGCCATCCACCAACCCCCGGCGTAGCAGGGGCACGTTGATGTTCTCCACGTGCCGCAGGTTGACCAGCCAGCGGGCGCAGCCATGCTGCAAGGCCAGTTGCCGCATCGTGTTACCCAGTTCGCGGACTTGGTAGTTCGACGTATAGCGGCCCAGCGAGCCCCGCACCACCCCTAGCTTTGCCGAGTAAGACGCCGTAATCTGGAGGCGGTTGCGCTGCCACGCTAGTTTGCCGTCTACCAGCTCGACTGCTTGCCAGAGGCAGTATCGGCTCCAGTCAGCCGGCGCGAGCTGCTGGCGCAGATACCAATCCCGCACGTAGAGGCGCCAGCTCGCGTAGAGGTTGCTGCCCCAGCGAACCGATGCCCGAAGGCCGGCCACCGGTGGGGAATCGGGTAGGCCGCGCCGCACCCAGTCCTGCCGTTGGACGGGTTCCAGGTAGATGGCAAAGGGCGAAAAGCCCGTGCGCAGCGCGTACTGCCAGTGCGCGAATAAGCCGGCCGGGGGCGCGTGAACCAGCGCCCGAGCCTGCTCGTCCAGTTGCTCCAGGCGCGTTACCAGTTCGGGGGGCAGCGGCCCTGGGTCCGCCGCAGGCACGTCGGGATGGGCCACCACGTTGGCGGCATAGTGTTGGTAGTAATAAATGCGGCCCACCGTCGTCAAGCCATATGTTGGCCACCCCTCCACCAGGCGTTCGTGATTCGCTTGCCCGAGCACCTTTTGCACCGGGACGCCCCGTTCAAGCCGGTTAAACACGTCGCTGTTGGCGTAGTCCGGCGGCTGGTGCGTAGCATTCGGGTCGCGCTGCCACAGCTGTCCCAACAGTTGCCAGGTAGCCCGGGCCAGCACGTTGCCCGGCTTCTTGGCCCGCACTTCGCCCACCAGCTGCCGGGCCAGCTTACGGCCGGCCAGGGTCAGGCGGATATGCGGCAAGTCATAGTGCATGCCCTCGGGCAGGTCGGCAACCAGGTAAGGCACTTGGTCTTCGACTTCCAGCAGTCCTCGCTGGGCCAATGCCCGCCAGGTGCTGCCGGCACCCTCACTGATGAGTTTGGCGTCGAGGCTCGCCAGTTGTTCCCGTAGGGGCGTGGGTGGCCGACCCATCCAGTGTTCCCAGCACCCGTAGGGCAGCCAACGCCATTCGGCCGCCGGCCGTCGGTCGTTGGTGCCACGTAGGTAGTCGCGCTTGCGCTCGGCTTCCGTCTGCTGGTCGGTCTGGTAGGCCGCCAGCAAGTATTGGCACTGCCGCTGGTTGAGTGCCGGCGGGAGAACAGGAGGTTTTTTAGCAGCCATCAAGGGCTAAAAGTAGCAGGTTTCATGCTAAGGACGACCATCCTTAACATGAAACTTTGGCCCCAAAACGCTATAGCGTCCCCCAAAACTAGTCGTCGACCACTGGTTTTTCCCTTCTCGCGGCGTCAGTGCTCGGGGGCCGGGGGTTGCGCCAATTCCTGCTGGTAGGCCCAATCCTCGGGCGAAAGAATGGATTGCAGGAACGCATCGTAGCCCAGGTCGCGGCGCTCGAGCGCGTGCCGCCGCAGCGGCAAGCTGTTCTTGCTCGCCTCGAAGCCATCGCGCTCCATAGCTACCCGCATCTTCTCGGGTAAGCCTTCGAGCCAATGGTGGAAGTCGTCTTCCGTTACCTCGCCCGCGGCCTGCTGCTGGTACCGGTAACTGGCGTTGCCGAGCCGAAACAGCCGGGCATGATAGGCCCGTTGGGCTGGTGGGAGGGTCGCCAAAAGGGCCAGCTGCGACTGATGGTATTTGTCCAGCGGGTGGCGCGGGTGCAGCAATTCTTCCATAGGGAATTAGCAAAGAAGTTAAGCCGGCCGGCCCTGCCGGGCATAGGCGCTCAGCACGTCGGGGGCATCGTAGAGCAGGCCTCCGGCTTCTTCGACTTCTTCCAGGTCCACCTGGGGACCATCGCTGTGCAGCACCTGCCAGACCTGGGCAAAGGCCACGCGTACGGTCGACCACCGCCGGCGGTCATCCGGGTCGAGGTGCACCGAGCAGGTGAAGCCATCCGCCTCCATGACTAGGTCCCGGACGGTATCGGTCTGTAAATGGAGCATGCCGAACAACACGGGGCCGGCGGGGCTCTCGAAAGCAGTGGTATTAATCAAGAAGTGATTGGTGGGGTCCGCCAGGCCCGCCTCCACCGCTGTCAGGACGGCCACCAAGGGGTGTTCCCCGGAAGGTGGGGCCGCCGCGTAGGCCTGGTTGATGTCGGCCGGGGTGGGATACCGCTTATAGACCTCCGCGTTATAGTAAATAACGGTGTCGGGTCCGTAGTCAACCTTTTCTGCCGTTTGCTCTACGGGCGTGAGCTGCTTGCGGCAGAGCTGATACAGCTGTGCGAAGGGCACCGTGGCCCGGAAGTGGTCAGCCAATGGCCCGGGGTAGTCTGGTTCGCCTCGTTCGGGGTAACGGACCAGTTCCGTATCGAAGGCCACGAAATCCGACCCGATTTCCACGTTCGCTACCTCACCCTGCCGCAGGGCAAACACAGCAGGAAAGTGCCGGTAGCGCGGGTGATTCGTGCGCTCGTAGTAGTGGCCTCCCAGCAGATAGGTAACGGTGGGGTCGGCCAAGTCCGCGATGAGCTGCTGCAACAGCGCGGGCAGTTGAGCAAGGTCCGTGGCGTAGGCAGGCTGGTCGGGAGAGGTGTACATAATGGAGATGCTGGCGCTAGCAAGATAAGTCACTTGCTTTGCTCAACGGACTACCAACTACAAGAACCTGCCAAAATTCCTTAGCGGGGTTTTCTGTTCCTACTCTAGTGCGACCCCGATTATCAGCCACATAGTTATTCGCAATTTCCGTTCTCTGGACGAGTGTCTGCTAGAGCCCCAAGACTTAACACTACTAGTTGGACGCAACGACGCTGGTAAATCCAACGTGCTGCGGGCGCTGAATTTGTTCTTCAACAACGAAACTGAGCAGGGTAAAAGCTTTCTTTTTACCCGTGACTACTGCGCCTTTGCCCGAGAGCGAGTTAACAAAGCAAAGGAAATTATTATTAAACTGACGTTTATCCCACCTAGTCACTTTAAGAATGCCAAGCCTATCAATTGGCAGAAGGTTTGGCGTATAGGGGGGCTACATAGTAGTGAAATCAATTTTGCCGATGGCGGCAGTTTGCCTAGCAGGGGCAAGCTATCTACTTGGTTGAATAACATACAGTTTAAGTATGTACCGGCTGTGAAAAGCCAGGCGTATTTTCAACAGTTGCTAGGTGATTTACATGATACACTCACATCTACTATAGAGGCAGAAATCAAGGATGCTGGCACACAGTTTATTGATAAAATTCGGGATAATACAACTCAAATAACGGCGGCCACGACGCAGCGCTTGGGTATGGAAAGTATTATTGGATTGCCAAGCGACTTGAAAGGTTTGTTTACAACGCTTGATTTTCAAACCGTAAAATCCAATACTTCTTTCTCGTTAGACACACGGGGAGACGGTATTAAATCTAGACACATTCCTATTATTTTGCATTTTTTAGCTGAACAAGCTAATAAGAATAAGTTGCAAGGCTCAGTCAAGGTCAGCACCGTATGGGGCTACGAAGAGCCAGAGAACAATTTGGAGCTAATGACTGCATTTGCACTCGCCGAGGAATTTTTGGAGTATGCCCAAACTATTCAATTGTTGGCTACTACCCACTCACCCGCGTTTTACTCTTTGGCTGGTCGCGAGCACGCCTGTGGGTATTTGGTTGAAACTACTGAGACTAATTGCAGCCGGATAACATCACTCGTCGCCGGCACAACAGAGGTTGACCAGCATATGGGCTTGTTGCCTCTGATTACGCCATACATCAAAGAACACGCCGAGAAGGCTATTGCAGCTGCTACGAGCCTAATCCAAGCGCAGGAACGCATTGAACATTTGGAGCGGCCAGACAAGTCCACACTATTTTTAGAGGGTGTGACTGACCAAACTGTACTTGGCCATTACCTACCTCTGGTGCCGGGTGGCATCCCCGATATTGAATTGCATTCAGAGCACAGTGGTGGCTATAATTGGGTGGCCGATATGCTGCTGGCCTGGGCCTACTCGCGCAAGCCTCAGCAGGCAGGCGGTCTACTGGATGCTGACCGTGATGCAATAGCCTGCAAAGAGAAGATTCGCAAGGACGTAAAATTTAGCACCCAACAGCAAAATCGGCGGGTGAAGCTTTTTGGTTTCGTGAAGCCACCACATATTAAAGAAATATATCGCGCAGGCTTTGAGCTACCGTATGCCCTGGAGGAATTATTCCCACCTGCCGTATGGGATTATGCTGAGCAGCACGGCTGGCTTCAGGAACGGCCAAATTGGCGAGATATAATACCAGCAACCAACGCTTTCGACAAGTCTCCACTTACCCAGTGTCTGGAGAAAGGGTTGTCCGAAAACCAGGTGCGATACATCCGCTGCTGTGTAAAACCGGAAGATAAAGTAAAGTTTGCTCGTTATGTCACCACATTATTAGCTGATGACGCAAGCCATCTGTACTTCTTACAACACACCGCTACGCAGCTGGCCAGGGACCTGACAGCTTTTTTCAACATACCAACCGCTGCTTCATCGACTACTTCACCATCCACTTGATTAGCTACCAGTGTCACTAACTAGTCATTCGTAACCGGCTCTTGTAGTCCCGCTATCTGTAAGTATTTCATAACTAGGCCACTTCAGAGCCCCCTACCGTTTCGGCCGTCGACGCGTCGCCTTGGGGGCTTCTATCTGCTGCACTTCCGTGGTCGGCACAGTCTTTCTTCTTGATTCTCCTGCCGGAGCTGGGGGTATCACGATGAGCTGCTGGCTCTGGCCAGCATATAGTAGCGCAGCCTGGTCGATGGCACGGCTAAATCGGTCAAGCTGCGCCTGGCCGTTTCCAACCTTAGCTGGGGCCTGCGCGGCATCCTCGACCTGCCGGTGTAGCGCGGGGGCTAGCTGGGCAAGGGCTTCTGGCTTGGGGGTAACATGGCGCTGAAGGTTCATGAAAAGCGCGTTGTGCAACGGGTCGCCCTCCTTAGTCCGGCGCAGCTCGTTCAACCGAATATTCACGGCCTGGCTGGCGGCTTTCAACTCGCGCAGCGCCTCAATGCGGACTACTGCAAGCGTGGGCTCAGCCAGTGGCCGCGCCTGGCTCGGGTGCCGGGCTAGTTCGGCTTCCTTCCCAGCGCGGGGCTGCACGAGGCGGGCCAGCAGACCTTCCAAGCGCCCCATATTGTTGCGCAGGTTGGTAGATTCCGCAATCAAGGCAGTATCGCGGGCAGGGTTGAACTCGCGGTACTCCGGGGTAAGGTCCAACTTATAGCCCGCCTGCTTGCCTAAGTCAAAAAACATCGCCTGCACCGTGCGGCCATTGCCCTCTCGGAAAGCGTGAATGTGGTTGTAGTGGTCCATGTAGTAGGCGGCCCGCTTCACAAATTGGTCTTTGTCAAGCCCTTTTAGGTTATTCTCCTGGCTCAGCTGTGCCGATACGGCCGCCAGGTCGGGGCTAATCTGCCGGTAGTGCGCGTAGCTCATCAGGTAACCCTCGCGGTCGCCCTTCTTCTGGCCCTGAAAATTGCGGTCGGCGCGGGTTTCGCCGGCCCACGGGTACACATCTTGAAACAAGTAGCTGTGTATGTGCCGGGCGTACTGCTCGTTGAATACGGCCGGGGTCGACGGGGCGGGTACGTCGGGTGCCGGTGCGTTGCTCTTAGGAAACCTGTACTCGGTAAACCGGCCAATAGAAAGCTGCTTCTCTAGGTGGTCAAGGTGTGTTTGGCTAGTAGCCCCTACGATGTTGTAAAGCAGCCCATCGGCGGGGTTAGTGAAGTCTAGCGGCGGCTCGGGGCTATTCATACGCGCGAAAAAAGCCCGGCTAGGGCCGGGCTAGCTAATGGGGGTCAAGCGGCTAGCCAATCCAAGGTTGCTCCATGTCTATCTGCTCATACTGCTGCGGGGCGGTCTCCACGAGCACCGGATAGTAGCGGTCGGGCTGGCCGTCCTTGTAGCGGGGGTCCGCCGTGGGCTGCTTCGGATAGAGGCGGGTAAGCTCAGCTCGGATAAAAGCCAAGTCAATTTCACCGGCGATGTAGCGTTGGTACAACGCGGCCAACTCAGGCGACGCGCTGCCGCCTTGGCTCATGGCCACGCCCACGGCCCACTTCACACCCTCGCGGCGCTGCTGCGGGGTGCGTTCGTCTTCGGAGAATTGGGGGGTGTAGCTCATGAGGGTAGAGGGTAAATCGGGTACTGGGGCAGTGTACCTGGGCTTCGACAATGAGCTTGGTTCTACGGCGGAAACAGCTAGCCCGCCAATAACTCGTGGCTAGGCGTGCATCAGCACAAACTCGGCGGGAATGTGCAGCTTGGTGTACAGGCGCCGGCCCAAATCCATGTTCACGGCTCGCTTGCCATTGAGCACCTCGCTTAGGCGGCTGTTCGTGATGCCGAGCAGCTGCGCCAGTTCGTGCTTTTTCAGTCGGTGCTCAAACATATATCGCTCCATGCGGAAAACGAGCGAGTCTGGCCGTACCGGCGCGTGCCCGTGGCTGTCCTCAAATGCTTCGAGGGCGTTGCCCAACGCTTCCATCTCGGCGAGGTTAGCGGGGTTGTTACTATCGAGGGCTTCCAAGCGGCTCATACCCACTTGGTATTCTGCATCAGTTTGGATAGTCATTTTACGGTTTTCTAAAGTTTTACAGTTGACTAGGAGGCAACTCCTTGGCTTATAGATTCGCTATGTCGGCAATGCGGTCATACTCCGCGTGGGTGCCGATGAAGCGGATAAAAATCTGGCCGGTAAAGGCGGGTAGTTGCGAGTAGTTAATCTTGACTACCACGCGGTAGCGGTTGCGCAGCAGATTGAAAACCCAGCGGCCGTTGCCTACGTGGGTGGCGCTCGGGTCAAAAGCCTTTATCTCCGCCGCATTGGCCCAACTAGCAGCTTTCATATCGTCGTAGAGTTCCAGAATGGCAGTTGCTACGTCTAGATGCTCAATAGCATATCTTCTTATCTTTTCTTTAGTCAATACATTCATAATCTGTCTATTATTTTACCTCCTATCTCATAGCTAGTTTTTTAGTGGCTAACACGACAAAGGTGCAATAAATTTACCATAATCGAAAATAATTTACTACTAGCAAAAATGTCTGCACTTATTGTCTACCTCGACTGCGGCTTATCGTTTTGCAATTGCAAAGCACTTCACTGCGCATCCTGACCAGGAGTCTGCAACTGCTGCTGCATAAATTCCCAATCCTCACGGGCTAGCATTAATTGCATAAACTCGCCATAGCCGATGTTACGCCGCTCCAGGATGTGGCGGCGAAATGCCCAGCTACCCGCTGCGGCCTCCAAGCCGGCCTGCTCCATCTGCTCCTTCATGCGGGGCGGTAGCCCGGCCAGCCAGTGCTTAAAATCGGCGGGAGTCTGGTGGCCATCGGCCAGCGCGTGATAGCGGTAGGCAGCATTACCCAAGCGCAGCAGCTGCGCCTCGTCCTCACGCTCCTGCTCGGGCAGGCCCGCCAGGCGCGCTAGCTGCTGCTGGTGAATAGCTGCTTCGGGATGGGATGGCTCTAAAAGCTGCTCCAGTTCCATATAAAAGTCGTTTAAATCGGAAATGATTGAGGCAGGAGTTAGGCTAGCCAGCGCTAGTGCTGACGCGCTGGGCGACCTAATATGGGCGCGGGCGGCTCAATTGGGTTGTTGATTTGGTACTCGGCCAGCGCGGCCACCACCGAAAGGTCAACGTGAGCCAGGCCAGCCACCTTCAGCAGCTCGCCCACGGTGAATGTGGCTGGGTCCTGCATCCGGGTGAGCAGGGTGCGCGGGTTGATTTCGAGGGCCTTGGCCGTTTTGCCGCGCTCGCCCAGCGAATGGATAAGCTCGGCCAAAGTATCAAAGGGGACTTTTTTAGTAGACATCGCGCAGAAAAGCAGGGATAATGTTGCTGAAAATCTATGTATTTTTAGCAACATTACGGCCTACCTGCTCCACGGTTCCGCCTATTCAAAAAAGGAGGGGGCCGCTAGTCGCACCAGCTCCTGCCCATCCGGCTCGGTGATGCGGTCAAGGTACACCAGCACGTTGCCCTGCCGCGCCTGGCGCTCGTCAGCTCGCTGCCAAATGGCGTACAGCGCGGGGTAAGGGAAGAAATTCATCTGGTCGAAACCGCTGGCAAAGCCCTGCATCATGTCCTGCACGCGCTCCCGCTCCTCATGGGAGACGTGGTTGTACACCCAGCGTAGAAAATCCACGGTATCGGCTGGCAAATCGAAGTAGGCCAGCGTTTGCGGCACGGTGTGGCTACCCATGTACAAAAGCAGCTCCCAAAGCGCGTAGTGAGCTTTTTCGGCCTGCCAGTACGGCACGATGTCTTTCCGGCCCTTCCCAACCGCTGCTCCCCCAAACGTCATCGTGCCGGGGTCAGCTTCGAGGGCTTTGCGGAAACCATAGTCGGTCACCCAGTCTTTTTTCGGGAGGCTTTGAAAGTTGTGCATGGACTGAGGCGGGGAGAAAGGGGAATACTACAACTGAAAAACCACTTTTTATAAGCGCTACTCGGAACTTGTATCTTCCAAAGCCGGGGCTAGCGCTTTCCAATCGCGGTAGCGGGTGGTATGGCGGTCGGCAACAATAGCCAGTCGCCCGGTTTGGTCGTCACGCTTTAGCCAGACGTGACTGCTGCCGCAGTGGACCAGGTAGCCCTCCCCCATCACCTCGCGGGCTAGGCCGGCAAAATCCCGTAGGTCCGCTACCTCGGGTGCGGCCTGAATAAGCTGCCGTAGCCGCGTCAGGCGCTCTGCTTCGGTTTCGTCAGCCGGTTGCTGCTCTACGGCTAGATAAGCCGACTGCGGGGCAGAAATGGGGGTAATTGGGGCATTCTGACGGGTGAGGCTCATAGCAAAAGGAACAAAAGGAACAAGAGGGAAAAGACTACTCGCCCTGGGTCGGGGTGCCGGCCAACGTTTTAGCCAAGTACATTACCTGGGCGTTGTGGAATGCTTGCCCGAATAACCCGCGCTGGTAGTCGGCAGCGAGCTGGCCCACGTCGGTAAACTGGTAGTCGAGACCAGTAGCACCGAGCGGCAATAGGAACTGGTCGGTCTCGTAGGCATTGAAGCCGCCGACGTTGCGCCCGTCGCTCAGCAGTAGGCCCACGCCGGGACGGGCTTGCGGCCCGTCAACGTAGGTGTAGGTTTCGTAAATGATGCCAACGGCTCGTTTCCGCGCATAAAAAACGGCTTCGCCTACGGCTAGATTGTGGGGCGTTTCCATTGGATAAAAGCTGATTTTAGAAAAATGGTAGACTGCAACGAGAAGATAAAAATTAGAGCAGCAAGGCATACTGGCCGCCTTGCTGCTCGCGGGTCCTGCGCAGGCCTTCGCGGGCAATGGCGCGGGTAGCCTTCACGAGCTTAAGCAAGGCCTCATATCCATCAGGGGTATCAATCGCTATCCCTAGCCGCTTGGCTACCTCCTCAGTCAGCACCTCGGAATTGATGCCTTTATCCCGCTGCTGCATCAGCACTTCCACGTCGGCAATTGCTGCTATTATGCGGCCCCGGTAGGCGTTCCACGTCGGGCTTTGAATGGTAGGGGCTTCGCTGGCTTTCATGCTGCTTAACTATTTGACGAGGGCCTGCGCTAGCGCCTCCCACAAGATTAAAACGTCGGATTCTGCTTGTGCCAGTTCGCTGCTGGCCCCTTCCGTACACTGCTCCAGCTGCTCTAAATAGTGCCGGCGGTCCCAACCCGTCCCCCACTAATTGCGTGAGACCTGGCTCAAAGCTTTCGCGGTACGCATGGCCGCGCCGCAGTCTTTCAAAAATGCGTTTACGGCGCTGTGCAAGGTTTTCAAGTCGGCACCCATTGAGGTATGGATTAGGAATTAATAGGACAAATGGAGTCATTTTCACTAGACAGATAGTCAGTGTGTTAATCCATTTTTTTCTTTAAAAGCCTCACCTAACTGAAAATGCTCAATGCGGCACTTCAAGGCAGATTAGAAGAAAAGGCTGGCCTGGGCACTAGCGTAAGCTTTGCCTTGGGAGAGTACCAGAGCCGCGGCGCTGTGAATCGAAGCCTGGTCCTCAACGCGGAAAAAGTGGCCGGCTTGGTATGGGTTGTAGGATATGGGCTCGGTGGCCGTGGGCTGCGCGGCGCTGGTGTAGGTGCCGATGGCGTAGGCGTGAACGTTGCGCTGGCGCTGGGCAAGTACCCGCTGGCGGGCGCTCTCGCTCACTTTGAAGCTCACGCCGCGAAGCTGCACCGTGGTAAGGTGGGCCACTACTACCCCCCCGAACTGCACCGAAAAAAGGCCATTTTCAGGTTTCTATATACTTTCACCTGCTGGCCTTCTAGGTCGATGGTAAGGGCTCGGGGGGCTGGCATGGCGCGGCGCTTAGAGGTGGGTATCGTAGCCAGTAACCGACGTAAAGAGGGCGGGCAAATCCTCGCCGTATACCATTTCAAACGTCTTTTGGTGGCTGATTTTCGGCTCCCAATCGACGAGTACCTGGCGGTAAAATTCCACCGTGTAGGTATCGTTAGGCATGAGCGTAATTTTCAGCCGGTTTACCTGGGCCTGGTTCTTGCGCAGATCCATGCGCAGCCAGGGGTTCGGGTTGTGCTCCGTCCGGCCCGCTGCCATCAGCTTATCGGCTCCGGTCATTACCAAAAACTTATTGCCGCCTAGCTGCATCAGAATGGTATAGGCTTCTTCAACTATTGCGGGCTTGGGGCTGGGCGTGGTGCTCATAAAAAAGGGCTCTGGTATGCGTTGCTGATACTTATTAAACGCAAAACACTCCTATAATGTTGCATAAAATACATCTTTATTTACGCATTTTTTACACTTTTTTCTGGCACGGAAGATGGGTTTTTTTCCTTTTGTTCCTTTTTACAATTGCAACGCGGGGCAGTTCGGCCGGCCTACCCACTAACTTTTTACAATTGCAAATTCCTCTTGTTTGCGGCCCCGCCCGGCCTGGCCCCTCTCCCCCCGTAGGGGGGGCAACTGCCTTATGCCAGCCAGCTACGCTCTGCCGCCTCAAATTCGTGGTCGGTGCGGTCCTGGCTGGGGTCGGCTAGCCATTGCATCTCGGCGGCGTAATACTCGCGGTCGGTTTCGTCGGACGTGGCCACCGGCTCAACCACTGGCGCGGCCTGGGTGCTGCCGGCGCTACGGGTGCTCAGTGTCAGCTCGTCGCCAACTTTGGTAAGGCGCACGGTGTAGCCCTGCACGGTCAGGGCCTCGGCAAACCGCTCTAGGTCGCCGTGGCTGCTGGTGCTGCTTACGGTGTAGGTATCGGCGTTCTCGCCCCAACTCGTCTGCATCTCGTAACGCTGAGCGCGGTGCCAGCTCTCGAACGCGGCGAACTGCTCGGCCAGCGTTGGGGCCTGGCACAAGTTCAGCGAGTTCAGGAAAAAGCCATAAGCTGGCGAATAACTGCGGCTCTCGCTAATGTACTTGGCCCCGTAGCTCATGCGAAAGAGTTTGCCGGTGCTGTCGATAGTCGTTGCCTCGCGGCTGTACTCGTAAATTTCCTCCTGGCTGTTGTACTGGCCACTCTCTAAAGGAGCGTACACTTGCTCTACCTGCCTGCGGCTCGGCCCGTCGGTGTAAGCAATGCTTACGCTGGTGCCGTTGGCGAAGCTATCTGAGGTTACGCTGAACTTCACGCCTGGAAAAGCTGCTTTCAGGGCCTCGCGGATAAGTTGCGCGGTGCCGGTGACGGTGTAGCTGCGGCAAGTTACCTCGCCCTCCTGGCGGTCATGGAAGGGGGCGCGGCTCTTCTTGCGGTCCTCAGCCTTCAGCGCGGCCACCTTGCCGGCCTGGGTTAGTAGCTCGATGATACGCTGCTCAGCCTGGGCCTCGTCCTTGGCGCTGTAATGCTTGGCGGGCTTGGCCTGTTTGCCATAAAAAACAGCATAAGAAAACTGGTTGCCGTAGTGGCGCACGTAGCCCACCGCTACTGCGTCGGCTACCCCTTCTACCTGCACCTGCCGGGCATTATCGGTGAAATACTTGCGAAGTTGAGCAAGGCCTTGGCTGGTGGCTTTCATAACTTAAAAGACTGATTTTGTGCTTGCTACTTATATCTATTAAACGCAAAACCCCTCTTCAATGTTGCATAAAATACATCTTTATTTACGTATTTTTTACATCTTTTTATTAGTGCGGTTGATGTTTTTCCCCTTTTGTTTCTTTTTCTGGTCAGTTTAGGGCGTTGTCGCCACTAATTTCTGCCGTTGGTTGGGGCTGGTGCGTTTCCTTTTGTTCGCGGCAGGGATGGCTAGGGAGTTACCAACGGGAGTTGTCTGAAGGATTGGAGCGCCGCGCAGCCCTGGATAGTCTGGCTGCTCGCTCAACTTATTCTCAAGTACAAAGCACTAGCTGGAGATGGGTACTAACCAATATTAAAATAGTAGCACAAAATAGTAGAAAAGTGCAATCCCGGTTTTTGCGGTTTATACTAATTTGGACTGTTTTGTTTGTTCTTTTTCCGAGGTTATCCACACTTCTTAATGCCCCTTTTTTTTCGAGACTAAATAGTTAGGAAAAAAACTTGATTGTCTTTTAAAAACGACAAAATAGTTTTACTATAAGGAGTAAATGGCATTAAAAGGACAAATACAGTCATCCTAGGTGGGTATTAAAAGGACAAACACAGTCATCCTAGGTGGGTATTAAAAGGACAAACACAGTCACTTTCTTCCGATTAAAAGGACAGATGCAGTCACTATTTAGGACAAGTGATTTAGCTTGTCCTTTTTTACTACTATCTTCGCCTTGTCCCAGGAGCTTCGGCCTCTCTGGTTTCTATCTATCCCACCCAGATTCAATCCGCCATGAGCAACAAAAACAGCTCCCTTGTTACCCTCCCCCTGGGTCTGGTTTATGAGCCGGTGCACAAGCATCTAGTCAAGCAGCACTGGAATGTTACGTTCTCGCGGCAGAGTAAAATGAGCGTCGCGGCCAAGCGGATAATGGCGCGGGTGCTCGACCAGATTAGGGACGATGATTACGCCTTGCGGCCCTTCTACCAAATGCGGATAGAAGATGTGGTAGAGCACACTGGCATCACGCGGCGAGCAGTTTACAATGAGGTGCAGGGGGCCATCGTGGAGCTACTCACGACGGTTTGGTACTTTGAGAGCCCCGACAAGAAGGAGTGGCGGGGCCGGCACCTGCTGGATACGACTAAGGAGGAAACGGCGGGTTACAAAGATTCCATAATTACCATACCACTGAACCCGGCGCTGGCAGACTACTTTATCAACGTCGCGCACTATACTTCCTACGAGTTGACGCAATACATGCGCCTCAAAAGCTGGTACTCGATGCGCTTCTTCGAGATATTGTCGGCCTTTAAGGACACAGGATTTTGGGAGGTAGATATCGAGGACTACCGCCTGCTCATGGACTGCGGCCCGGTGCTCGACAAGCGCCGGCAGCCTAAGAAGGACAAAGACGGGCAGGTGCTAATGAAGTACCCGCTGGTGAAAGACTTGATTCTACGCACCAGCACCGAGCCGCTCGCAGAGCTGGCCGATACCGACGTGGCTTTCACGATGAAGACCATTTCCGAAACCGGCCGAACGCTGCGCGGCCGGCCGAAAATCGTGCGCCTGCGCTTCGAGCTGGTACATAAGCAGCAGAATAGAATCCCAGATTCCTGGCTCAACAACCCCACTACCAAGAGCATCATCGAACGCCTGCGGTCTTGGAAAGTGACGGATAAGAACATCGCCCGCTGTGCCCCTACCCTAGGCCGCGAGGGTGTGCTGAAAATCCTGCACGAATGGGATTTGAAAGCAACTCACCCGACCGACCGAATCAACAGCAAGGAAAAATACTGCAATACGGCTCTTACACGGGCCGCGAAGCAGGTTCTGGACCAACAGAAAGCCGAAGCGCTGGAAGTGCGACAGGAATTGCAGCTGGGCCTGTTTGGTGAGGCTGATGAGACGAATTAATTTAGTATATTATATATAATCAGAATACGCACAAACTCCAGATTAGTCATTAATCGGTTTTGAATTTGTATCCGAGTCCGAATGAAAGCCACCATTTTCCTTGATATGCCCAGTTATTTTGCTTATCAATCATGGCATCACGACCTGCAAACAATCCTACGTTAACTTTATTTATTGTCCATAAAAGACCTCCAGTATAATAAGTTATGGCTACCCCATCTTTTTTATCAGAATAAGTGCCGTCACTTTTTTGGTAAAAGTATTTCGTAGAACCTAATCCAAATCCATATGGTATAATCGTAAAAAAGTTTTGCTTATATGGTATTGAGCTGGTTTTTAGGCGTAAGCCGAAAGTATATCCCACCGTAAAATCTGTTGTAATGGATGCTCCGTCTCCTTTATCTTGCAGTCTCAGTTTATAAGGAAAAATAAGGGGCGTACCAACAATTTTTTCGCTCAATATAATTTTTTGATTTAAACCAAAATCCTTCGATTTTATATAATATACATAGTTCGCTGCATTATCATCTTCATTGGATGGGTCTTCAGCCGTGATAGTATTATCACTATTAATCTTAACTATTGGTAATAATTCGATTATTGTATAATCACCATCTATACCAGCAATTTTATACCTGATAGTTAATCCAGACGTAGGTTTTAAAACAACTTCTTTTGGCACGTCCAATAATTTACCATCATCATCAGAGAATTGAGTTAATTTCAAATCTACTTTAGTATAGTATACATTAGGATTTAAGAAAATGGCTCTTAAGTACGGAATGGTTTGTGAGTAGGCTAAATTAGAAACGAGTAGCAGTACCAGAATCAGTAAGCTTTTCATAGTTACAAAAATTATTAGCCAAAATTATTTCTGGCCACAATGCTCTGCATCAGTGTCAGCACTGAATTTTAGACATGATTCTTTACGGCTGATAATGGGGGTTCTCGTTACAACGGGGCGAGAAATTACGGTAAGGGTCTCGTTATCTCACTAAGGAACCCCGAGGTGACTCGTTGATTTGTGAGACGGCAATAAAAAGCATAATACAAGCCACTTTTTTTCCTAACTACTCCGCGCCTCTTAAAACGAACGTTTTCTGAGGTATTAGCAAAATGAGTTGATAAACAGTACTTTATGGATTATGATAATTTTTCGGTCCGTTGCAACGAGAACCCCTACCTGCTGCTGGCGCATACGGACTGAAGCGTGGGCGAAATTGCGTACAGCTTAGGGTTCGAGTACCCTACCTACTTCAACAATTTCTTTAAAAAGCATACCAGCGGAACGCCGCTTACCTTCCAGCGGGCACAGGTACCGGTAGCCTAGGAAGCAAGTAGCTAAGGTTTACCACTCAACAAAGCCAGGCCGCCAGCGCTCACCTGCCTGCAAACTTTCCATCAGCTCCGCGCTTGTCAGAGAATCAGTATGATAGGCTGCGGCAGTAACTCGCCCCGGTAGAGGCGCTGGCTGGGGTTTTCCTCTATTTCGACGCGGGCCGTGGGTTTGCCCGCGTCGTAAACCCGGTAAATGGCATAGTGCTCCTGGTGCGCAAACAGCCACTGCCACTCCGCCGCCGAGAAGTAGCACTCCGCCTTACTGGGCGACGGGGTGCCTTTTACTTCCAGGAATTTTTCTACGCCGTTTTCGACTACCCGGAAGTCGTAAGGTAAGCTGCTTTCCGCGTGTTCATTCACCCACTCCACGACGCTGTAGCGGCCCGGCTCACGCACGAGGCGGTCCCGCACGAACTCCTCGCTCCAGCGGCCGATGGCGTTGCGGTCTTCTTCGCTGGTGAGCCGGTCGCTCGGGTAGCTGACACCGGCGGGCTCCGGTAGGTCAACCATAGCTGAGCGCCAGCTGCCTGCACTCATTGGCCCACCGGCGCTGGCTGCTTCGCCGGGGGTGGCAGCGGGCTGGAACGACCAGCCTGCTACGGCCGGGGGCGGCGGTGGTAGGGCGGCCTCCGCTCCCGACACGGCTACGTAAGCGGGCACGGGGGCCATCACTGCTTCCACGGTGGGTGCCTGGGCTGCTACCGCCAGGCTGCGGGCCAGCAAGGCGATGACTTCGATGCCCTGCGCGGCCAGCCAGGGCTGGGCTTCAGTAGGCGAGAGTTGGAGCAACAGGTGCAATTCCTGGCGCAGGTGGGGCAGCAACAGCAAGTTTTCCAATTCGGGGAGCAGCCAGTACAAAGCCAGCGGACTTTGCCAGGGAGCCGTGAAAAAGAACGCTGGCGGCTCATGCAGCACATCCAGCGGATTGCTTTCTATAAGCTGTCCTTTGTTGGTAAAGCACAGCCGCACCGAGGTAGCCTGGTAGAAGGTAGTGGAAAGGAGTTGCTGCCGGGCCTGCTGGTAACTTTCCGTAAAGTCCACGTAGCGCTTTTTCTCGTGCAGGGCGACGAGCGCGGGCAGAATCGCCAGCAGCTTTTCCCGCAGGCTGAACTCGGGCTGGGCGCCCAGCACGTTGGGCGTGTAACTTTCCACGATGCGGATGTCCAGCGCTTCCAGCAACGCGGCAAACTCTTCCGACTCCTTCTCGATGGTCGTGGGCACGTACACGCTTTTTACCTGCCCGGCCAGGTCAGCAAAGCCGGCCAGCCTGATGAGCAGCAGGTCGGCCGGCCGCTCGAAGGCCAGGGCGCTGCTGAGCAGGCGATTCTGCTTCGCCCATTCCCGGATGGTAATCTGGGTGTCGGGCGTGCCGCTGTGCGCGATGCGGCCGAGTTCCTTGTACACCAAGCCGATAATTTTGAGCACCCGCGAATTCGGGGGGCGCTGCTCGCCTTCGGTGGCAATGCGGCTGAGGATGGTGAGATAGTCAGTGGTCTGCAGCTGCACGCGCAGCTTCAGCACGTCGCGCCAGTGCTGATTAGGGCGGATGGTGCAGTCGAAAATGGGCAGGTAGTGCCGGCCTATTTCCTCAATGTCTTTGTTATTAATCAGCACCTCCCGCGCCGGCCGCAGCTCGCCCAGGGTAGTGGGTATGCACGGCTGCTCGGCTACAAACCAAGTGAAGTACGTGTCGATGGCGGCGGGATAAGAATTTTTTCCCCGGCCCATCCCGTAGTAATATGTCACCTTGGCGATGAGCGGGGCGGGCGTAGCTTCCTGTTTGAGCAGGGTTTGCCAGAACAGCTTGCTGTAAGCCAGATTGCTGGCGGTCAGGTTCAAGAACGACGGCAGGCGCAGGCCCGTAATCTGGTTATGCGGGCCAAATCCGAAGCCGCCGTAGGAGCTGCGAAAGGCCTGTGCCTCGGCGGCAGTCAACCAAGCTTGGTTGGTAATGGGTGCCAGCGCCGTCAGCGTGTTGTTGGCCGTGATGGCCTCCAGTTCGATGCGGTCCTTGACTTTTAAACGCCGGAAAAACTGCTGCCACTCCAGCCAGCCGGCTCCGTTAGCCATGTAATCGTCGCTTACAAACTCCAGGTCTTCGATAACCGGCTCCAGCGCCAGCAGTGGGTGGTAGGCGCTGGCCAGGTAGCAAAGCTGCGCCGCGACGAACTGCCCCTCGTTGGTTTTCAGCGGCAGTTCGCGCAGGGCCTCTACCAACTCGCTGCTCAGCTTGCCTTCCTGGTTGAGGCGCAGCAGGTAGTTGGTTACCGCTAGGTAGTTGTCGGCCGTAACTACCGTCTCGCCGGCCCGCAGGGCGGGCACCAGCACGTTCGTAATGTAGGCCAGCTCGGAGGGCCGCTGCACGCCTAGCTTTTCCAGCCACTTGTGCAGCGGGGCATCTGCTTGCAGCTGGGCAGCTACCAGCGGGTGAATAACGGGAATGGCTCCCAGCTCGGTGGAAGCAGTACCGACTTCGGCCGGAAAGCACACCCCCGTAGCCGGTACGCGCAGTACCTGGTTCTCATCGTAAATGAAGGGCAGCTCGGGCAGTGTAGCCAGCCAGTCGCCCGTGGCATCCGCCTCGGCTTTCTGCTTGAAGTAGGCAATCAGGGCAAAGTTGTCGGCGACGACATGCTGCGCCGTGAAGGCGGCCGACCGGAAGAACGCCTCAACGTGCTCTAACTGAAAGCTAGCCAGACCAGAAGTCTTCAACCGGGTGGCGTGCGCAAAATCAGCGTGCACGAGGCTGACTGGTGGGGCATCGCCGGCCGTGTGCGCCGCCCAGAAAGTAAGCAGCGTCGCCGGCGCTAAAAAAGGCAGCGTGGCCAGGCCGGTTTCATCCAGCAAGCTCTCCTTAATCGTGCTGGGTTTTAAGTCAGTCCCTACCACCAGCTTCCGGTGCCCAATCGCCCCCTCAATCCCCTGGTCGAAGCGCTGCTTGAGCACCTGGCCACCGCTGTTGAAGCGCTTGGGCAGCAGGGTAAGCAGTTGCAGGGCGTAATCAGTGCGGGCCAGCAGCTCCAACCAGTCGAGCAGCTTGACGGCCAGCACGCCGAACAGCCACTGGTTCCAACGCGAGTCCGTGTGCAGCGCCTGCCGCGAGGAGGTGGTCAGAAACGTACCGTTGGCTAAAAAGGGAAAGCCAAAACCGAGTTCCTCGGTGGGCAGGTACGTGTAAAGGCGGCTCTCGTCGGGGGGCAGCGCCACCAACTGGCCGTCCGCTACCCGAGCGGCAAAGGCCACTTCCGTCATGGTAGCCAGCCGGAGCTTTTCCGGCGTTTTTTCGTCCTTGGCCAGCAGCTGCCGCAAGTCGGCTGGCACCGGCAGCTGGTCAAAGGTCTTCAGCAGCCAGGTGGTCGGGCGCTGCTGCTGGTCGAGCAGCTCCAGTTGCTGGTAGGCCGGCAGCGTCTGGACGCAACGCCGCGTTACCGCGTAGGCAGGCTGCCCAGGGACCGCTACCGAGATGCGCCGCACCCGCCGTAGAAACAACAACAGTTGCGGGTCAAGCAGCCGGGCTAAATCAGCCTGCAAGTCGCTGGTGTCGGCCAGCGCCAGGCAGGTGTACACCGAGTAGCTGCCCTGCGCCACAAAGCCCGCCAGCTCCGTGGGCAGTTCGTCGGCCTCTACCCAGATGGGAATGACCTGCCAGGGGTAACCCGGTAGATTGACCTGCTGGTCGAACTTGAATTGGTAGCCGCCCGACCAGATGAACACCTGCTTGGAGCGGGCAAACACCGACTTGAAGCCGATGCCCTTGTAGCCCGTCTTGGTCGGATCGGCCGCCTTGGTGCTGGCATCCGCATCGGTGATGGCCTCAATATCGGCCTCGGCAAACGGCTTGCCCCGGTGGCAGGCCACCAGAAATCCTGGCAGGAATTCAAAGTGTAATTCGTTTTCCGCCCCCAGGGCCGCATCGTCGGCGTTCTGAATCAGCTCGAACAGGAAGCGGTAGCTTTCCGAGTAGATGTCGGCGGACACCGTTTTGAGCATGCGCGCGGCCGTGTAAGCCTGGCTGGGGTATTTGTAGTCGGAGCGCTGGTTATAGATTTCTTGCAGAAAAGCTTGCTGGCTCATGCTCAATAGGGTCGGATTAACAGAACGGAAAAGCAAGTATAACCATCCCGACCAGTTGGCGCGGGCACAGGAGCCGCCCAGCACTGCTGACAGTAGCTTGACTATATGCTACGTAGCCATCAGTACGTTGGGCGGCTCCCTGCCGGTTGCCGCGCCCTGGCCCTACTGCGCGGGTCCCACGTCGTAGCGCAGCCACACGTAACCGCCGGGCAGTTGCTCGACATGGCGCAGGCGCAGCGGCACTGGTGGGCTGGGCGGCTAGTTTATAGTCGTCGTTGAGCAACGAAAATAAAATTGTTCCGACTTGTCACATTCAAAACTGCATTTCCAGCACGTAGAGGCACATACTAGAACTAAAAACTGCTCTTATACGCTGGAAATGCAGTTTTTCTTGTCCTATTTTCCCTCCTTGGTCGTGTATTCTTTTGTGGTGCCTTTCACTAAATGGGCAACGCATGAAAACACGAGCAAACTGGAAAAATCAGATAGAACTACTCGCTAAAATAGCGGCTGGGCTAAAAGACCTAGCTACCTTAGGCGCTTTGTTGTGGGGGCTATTTAGGCATCATCATTGACCTGTCCGGATAGCCTTCTCGCTACCGCCTCATTGTTCAGCATGGAAAACGGTTACACCTTCGCGGATGCCGCCCGCATCATTCAGCACTACTACCAGCGCCTAATCGGCAAGCAGGTGCGAACCGACCGCACGCCGAATCTTCACTGGTTGGAAGGTACTGTACAAGGCTTTGTTGCCTTGCCCTTCCACCCAGCCACAGAAAGCTATGAAAGCTTCTTGCTGAGCTACCAGATAGCTCCTCATAAGGAGGACTGGCTGAAAGCTCGCCAACGGGAGTCACATCGCTGGTTACCTTTTATCAATATAGCTGGTCAATACATTCCCTTGGTACCCGTACTGCTAGGTTTGCATCTTTGGGGCGATGAGTGGCGAGCGCAACTTTAATCGCATTAAAACCGCCAAGATTCAGTTCTAAGTCACTACTCGCCTTGGTTCTTGCGCCTAGCGGCAATTACGCTAGCGGCGACTGCGGCCAACATGGTAGCACCGCTGAACATGGCCAAGTGTAGCATGATAGGCTTCGGCCCGTACAAATTCTGCATTTCCTTAAACAGCTTCTTGCCCTGCTTGGGGTTGGCACTCATCCAGTGGGCCACATCGGTGGCGGTTACGAGCTGGCCCCCAACGATAATTTCCATGCTCGGGCTCAGGTCGGGGGCCGGGGCCTCGGCCGGCTGCTGGCGTAGGCTGACGAATACCGCGCCCGCGCCCTGGGGGTTGGGGTCGGTGGTTACCCAAGTATCAGTGCCGGCGCTACCGTAGCCCTGCACCATCGCGGCGGTGTAGCCCGCGGTGGCCGCTATGCTGCCTGCCTGGCGGCTGGCCTCGGCTACGAGCTGCGAGCTGGTAAAGAACTCGTAGGCGGCCGGGAACTGGTACGGCAAGGGGTGCTGGCTGCTCAGGCGCAGCTCGCCTATCAGATTGCGGCAAGCGCCGCCCATCCAAACGGCCTGCACCTGGCCGTTGAGGCCAGAAAACTCACGGATGGGCGCGGCCGTGTCGGGGGTGGCGGTGCTCATGTGAACGTAGGCACCAACGCGAAAGCCTTTCTCAGCAGCTTTGGCCGCTAGTTGCTGGGGGGTGGGGTAAGTCATAACGAAAGAACAAAAGGGAGAAAAGAGGTGAAACACTGTCCGCTGGGGCTAGGCGGCAACCTTCGCCGGCTCGGCCATAGTGTGGGCCTCGGGCATAGGCGGGTGGTTGCCTGGCGCTTCTTCGTAGAAGTAGTGCCACTGCGTCTTGCCGTAGTTCAGCCGGTCCTTGTACAAAGCCAGCCCGCTTACCGTGTGGGGCGCGGGGCCGCTGTAAAAACGTACCCGGTGGCCCACTAGAAACTTGGGGGCCGGGTGCTGCTTGCCGGTGCTCACGTAGGCAAGCTGGCCAACGATGCTGCTCACGGCCTGCCCGCGCCAACGCAGTTCGTCCACCGGGCCGGCCTCGGCCCGGTGATTCAGATACTCGACTTCGCGGGCCTGGTCGCGCAGGCCGATGGTGGCCGCGAGTAAGGCAATGGCCTGCTCGGCGCTATCGGCAAAATATATCCGGTCGCCCTCCTCTGGTAACAGCACCTCGAACTTGCCGCTAAGTACCTGCTGGGTGTTCGTGTTGACGTAGTTAAAGCCCTGGTGCGTGGTCGGGGAAAGTAGTTCGTACTGGCCCGCTTCGTCGCTGTAGCGGTTATTTACCTCGATGGTGTAAGCGTAGCCGTTCCAATAAATGGCGGTCACTAGGCCCTGCACGTCGCGGTAACGAGTGCTGCGCACGGTGGCCCCAAGGACGATGCGGCCGGCGCGGGTTTCGATGGCGGGAAGGTTCGGTAACATAGAGCTGTGTTTTTGCAATTGTAAAAAGTTGGGCTAGGCGGCCTGCTGGTGGGCCTGGGGCGCGGGCTGTTCCTGCACGGCGCGGGCGGGGGTGAGTCGAAAAGCGGCCCGGATGGCTTCGCTACGAGTAGCAGCTGAGCCGGCGCGGCGGCTGGTAGTGGCCCCGCGCCCCTGGCGCACTTCCCACGTCCACCGGCTACCCTGCCAGCGAACGTGGGCGCGGAATGGCAGCATCGGTTAGTCGCGCTGCTCGTTCTGCGGGTGCTCCGGGTGTTCCTCGCTGTCCTGGGGCGGGTAGTCGGGTATCCAGTCGTCCGACCGATTAATGCCGGGGTCGTTGCCGTTGGCTTCCTCGGCCAACTCGGCTGCTCGCCTGGCGGTGGCTGTGGCTTCAATGGCCCACGCTAGCACCTGCAACGCGGGGGCGCAATACGATTCGCGCAACGCCTGCTGGCTGGCTTTTGGGAAAATCGTTTTAGCCTGGCGCTGCTGGCTCTGGTGGTTTTGGCGGGCGGCTTTTTCGCGGGCCTCGCAAACCGAAAGCTGCTGCGGCTCAACCTGGCGGGGCTCTAGCTCAATTCCGAAAAAGTGCCCCTGTGTTACGCCGTGGGCCTCCAAACGAGCGGGCATCTTGTCCGGCTGGCAGATTACGCCCAAATAGCCGTCGGCGTGAAAGTAGGCTTTCACCTCGGCCGGGCCGAAGCTGTTCATGTGGATATAAACGCGGGCACCGATGGCTGGCACCTCGCCCTTGCCCGACCAAATAAGGTCGGCGGGCAACCCGGTACGGGTGGGAAAACCCACAAACTTGGGGCACTGGCCGGGGTCGCCCACCCAATCTAGGGGGCTGATTTGGGGCTGCTGCGGGGCGGGGGTTATCATGGCTAGGTTTTGCAATTGTAAAAAGTGGGGGTGCGGCTAGCTAGTAGTCCTGGCCCTCGTCGTTGTCTTGCTGCAAGTGGTACTGGCGCAACCCTTCGGGCATCCGGTCATAGGCCAGCACGTAGGTAAAGAGGCCCAACCCGGCGAACATGATTAGCAGGTCGCCCTTTTCATTTGCCCACTGCGAGTAGCGTAGCCCGTCCGGGCTGGTAACCCCTCCTCCGCCCACCTGGGCAAAGCTGGCCGGTACATCAACCTGGCCCAAGCAGGTAGTAATCGTGATAAAATGGCTATGCTGTATGTTCTCCTGGGCCAACTTAATAGCCTGGTCGAAGGTCAGGGCGCGGGTTTGGGGCTGCATGGCGGCGGGGTAATAAGGGGGTAGGAAAAGGACTAAGCCACTAGGGCCAGCTGGCTGCCGAACACGCACCCGGCGCGGGGGCTGGGCTTGCGGCTGGCCCGCTTCACCGGCTGCTGCACCTCGACTACCAACCCCAAAAAGCCCGCTGCGTGGCAATAAGCCTTTACTTGGGCCGGCTGGTTGTGGCCTTCGCGGCTCACGGTAACCGTGGCCCCTACCTGCGGGGCCTGGCCCTGGCCCGACCAATGCAGCCCACCGGGCAACATCGTAAGCCGGGGCACGGCCTGAAACTCAGGCGTAGGGCTCACGAGCTGGACTAGTGCATCTTGGCGGGCTAGAAAAGCAGCCTCGCGGGCCTGAGCGGCGGCGGCGGCTTTGGCTCTCACGCGCTCCAAACGGGCGGTGGGAATACGACGGGCGGGGCGGGTGGTGGCTTTCATGATGCGGGACTGGTAAGGAGTAGGAAAAAAGAGACTAGAACCAAGGGTTAGCTTCCCATGCGGCCACGTCGGCGGCGCTTACCTGGGGCGGGGTTTGGTCGGCTGCGTCGGCTGGGTCGTGGCGGTCGGCTGACACTTCACCGGGAGCGAGTTCGCAAAAGTCAAAAGCCATAGCTAAAATGCTGTTTATTTGCTGGTTGCTTATACATATTAAACGCAAATAGCCTCGTTAATGTTGCATAAATTACACTATTATTTACGCATTTTATACATCTTTTTTATGACATTAAGGGTGGCATTTTCCCTCTTGTTTCGCTTTTACAATTGCAAAATCATTTGCTGCCGGTGGCATACATTCTACTTTTTGCAATTGCAAATTCTTCTTTTCCGGCCACCCTAGGTCCGGCCGGACTGCTGCCCCTAGCCTACTCGGGGGCCTCGGTGGTCTCGGCTGCCTCGCCGGCTTCGTAGCTGGGCACTACCCCTAGAATGTGGTTTGCGGCCTTTTGCGCTTGGCTGGCGGCGGAAATAATCAGACGCTTATCGTTGCGTAGGGCCTGCAACCAGTTAGCTATATAGCTGGCGCTGCTGGGCAAGGTCAGGCTCATATCAATACCGGCCGCGTTGCCCAAAAAAGCGGCGCTCAGCTCGGCTACAAGTTCTTCCTTGGCATAGGACTCGCTCCCAAAAGCGGCCTTCTCGGTAAGCGTGGCGCGGTCAAGGCGCTTGCTATGGCCGGTGCTGTGGGCCAGCTCGTGAAAGAAAGTCAAATAGTAGTCTTCGGCCGTGTGGAAGTTGCTCGCCTCGGGCATGGTTACTAGGTCGGTGCTCGTGCGATAAAAGGCTTCGCTACCGTCGTGGTTGATGCGGGGGCCACCCACGTAGCCGGCTAGTATTTGCTCGGCGGCCTCCTGGGGCGTGTGCTCCCGGCTGGGTAGCTCGGGTAGTTGCCACGCTACCCCGTCAATCTGCGCAATGTTAAAGACGGTGGAATACTGCAAGATGGCTACCTTTTTCTCCTGGCCTTTGGCGTCCTCCTTCTTGCCCACTTTGTAGAAAACTACCGGCATTCCCTTCTCGCCCTTGCGCACGCAGCCGCCCAACTCGCGGGCTTGGTTAAAGGTGAGAAAATACGCCTGCTCGTATTTCAGCATCCCCAACAGAAAGGCGTTGATGCCCTGGTAAGCGTGCTTACTCCGGTAGTTGCGGGGCGCGTTGTGGGCTGCGTTCCACCCCTGTTTCCACGGTGTAACCCTGTTTTCTAGGGCCAAGATAATGCGGTTAGTTATTACTTCGTAAACATCGGCACGGGGGGCGAAGGGAGCGGCGCTTTTCATGACTTAAAGAGTTGGTTTATTGCTTGCTGCTTATATTATTTAAACGCATGCTGACTCTTTATTGTTGCACAAATTACATCTTTATTTAAGTAATTTTTACATCTTTATTGTGGCACGATGGGTGCATTTTTTCCCTTTTGTTCCTTTTAAAAAGCACAGTGCTTTGGTCTGGCTTGCCGCACATCGGTAAAAGCATGGTTAATACTCGCCACCAGCGCACGCTGACCGAAAATATGCGGCTGACTGTGCGGGTATAAAAGCTTAAAGCACCGCTCACCACTCGTTAACATCACGTTGCTAAGCTTTCCATTTTGTTCGCGACAGGGATGGGAGGGGTTTAGTCCATAGGACCGTAGGCGCAGCCGGAGCCCCGCACAGCCCGGCCCGCAGGGAGTCGCTCAAACATCTCCAGCAAGTACATTTAGCTGCTCTTTGCGAAATTCACCTTGTTGGTACTGAGTTTGCCCAAACTGCCTGTAGAAATTAATAGCGATGAATCTTACGGCTGAGCAAACCGCCATTTTGGCTTTTCAAGGGCACCTGAAAATCAACGCAGTAGCCGGGAGTGGAAAAACCACTACGATGGTAGAATACGCCCGCGCTCAACCCGTCACGGCGCGCATCTTGTACTTGGCTTTTAATAAGACGGTGCGGCAGGAAGCCATTCGCAAGTTTCAGGCGGCCGGGCTACCTAACGTGGTCGTTGAAACCGCTCATTCGCTGGCTTTTCGCTACGTGATGCGGGGCAGCCGCTACCAGGGGTCCTCTCAGAAAACGGAATAAATAGCACGTTAAGGCCTGTGAAGGGGCCGTAGGGGCTGAAATTTGCCAGTCGCCCGTTTGGTGCGCCACGAATAATCCCCGGTCAGGTTGATGTGCTCCCAGCCCAGCGGCGATAAGTAGGGCAACAGCGCGTCGTCCACGGGCTGGCCGTGGGCGCGTAGGGCCTGCACGGCGCGCTGGAGATACACCGTGTTCCACAACACGATGGCGGCCGTAAGCAGATTCAGGCCACTGGCGCGGTAGCGTTGCTGCTCGAAACCCCGGTCCCGGACTTCGCCCAGCCGGTGGAAGAAGACGGCGCGGGCCAACGCATTGCGCGCTTCGCCCTTGTTGAGCCCGACCTGCACGCGGCGGCGCAAGTCGACGCTTTGCAGCCAGTCCAGAACGAACAGGCTCCGCTCGATGCGACCCAGTTCGCGCAGGGCCACGGCCAGCCCGTTCTGGCGCGGGTAGCTGCCGAGCTTGCGCAGCATGAGCGAGGCCGTCACGGTACCTTGCTTGATGGAGGTGGCCAGGCGCAAAATTTCTTCCCAGTGGGCCAGGATGTGCCGCACGTTAAGCGTCCCGCCCAGCAGGGGCTGCAAGGCCTCGTACGCCGGGGAGCCCGGTGGCACGTACAATTTCGTATCGCTCAGGTCGCGGATGCGGGGGGCGAAGCGGTAGCTCAGCAGCGGCATCACGGCAAACAGGTGGTCGGTAAAGCCGGCCGTATCGGTGTAGTGCTCGGCAATGCGCAGGTCGGATTCGTGGTAGAGCAAGCCGTCGAGCACATAAGTCGCATCGCGCACGCCGACGTTGATGACCTGGCTGCTGAAGGGCGCGTACTGGTCCGAGACGTGGGTGTAAAACAGCCGGCCCGGCTCGGCCCCGTACTTGGGATTGATGTGGCCGGTGCTCTCGGCCCGTCCCCCGGCCCGGAACCGCTGCCCATCCGATGAAGAGGTGGTGCCGTCGCCCCAATGGGCCGCGAACGGATGGCGCAGCTGCGCGTTGACCAGTTCGGCCAGGGCCAGCGAGTAGGTATCATCGCGGATGTGCCAGGCCTGGAGCCAGGACAGCTTGGCAGGGGTACTACCGGGACAGGACTCGCCCATTTTGGTTAGGCCCAGGTTCAACCCATCGGCCAACAAGGTCGTCAGCAACAGCGCCGGGTCTTTGGCTGGAGTCCCGGTTTTCAGGTGCGTGAAATGGCGGCTGAACCCGGTCCACTCGTCGACTTCGAGTAGCAGGTCCGTAATCTTGACGTGGGGCAGCAGGCGGGCCACCTGGTCAATCAAGGTCTGGGCCGCGTCCGGCACGGCCGCATCGAGGGGCGTAATTTTCAGGCCGGCCGCGGTCAGACTCGCGTCCGGCAATTCGCCGGCGGCGGCCAGGCGATTGACCGTTTCCAGCTGCTGGGTCAGGTGCGCGAGTCGCTGGTGCAGGTACCGTTCCCCGCTCGGTTCCACAGCCAACGGTAGCTCGCCGGCCCGGAGCAGAGCGGCAAACGGCTCTGCCGGTACCAGGTACTCCTCAAAGTCCTTGAACTGGCGCGAGCCCAGCACCCACATATCGCCCGAGCGCAGCGCATTTTTGAGTTCGGCCAGAGCGCACAGCTCGTAATAGCGGCGGTCCAGCCCCTGGTCCGTCAGTACCAACTTCTGCCAGCGCTTGCTGATAAAGGCCGTCGGCGCATCGGCCGGCAGCTTGCGGGCCCCCGTCGCGTTCATCGAGCGCAGTATATCAATTGCCGCCAGCAGACTCCTCGCGGCCGGGGCCGCCCGCAGCGGCAGGGCGGCCAAAAATGCGGGGGCGTAGCGACGCAGGGTGGCGTAGTGCTCGCCCACGCGGGGCAGAAAGTCAAAATCGGCCGGTTGGGCCAGCTGCTGTGCTTCGTCTACGCTGGCAGTGAATTCCTCCCACGGCAGCACCGCTTCGATGGCCGCGAACGGGTCCGTACCCGTCGTGCGGGCCGTGAGCAGGGCCTGCCCAATGCGCCCGAACAGGCGCACTTGCTGGTTAATGGCCTTGCCGGAGGCCTGAAACTGCTGCTGGTGCTTGTTTTTGGCCGCGTTGAATACCTTGCCCACAATGCGGTCGTGCAGGTCGAGCAGTTCGTCCAGCACGGTGGCCGTGCCTTCTAGGGCGAGGGCCACCAGCGTGGCCAGGCGACGCGCTGGCTCAAACTTGGCCAGGTCCGCCGGTGTCATCTGTGCCCCTTCCCGGGCGATTTTGAGCAGCCGGTTTTGGTGGACCCGCCGCGCCAGCTCCGCCGGTAGGCCCAGCTGTTGCCACGCCGCCAGGCGGGCCAGGTGTTCGAGCAGCTGCCGCGAAGTGGGGGCGGCGGGAGCTTGCCGGAGCCACGCCAGCCACGTCAGGGCACTGCCCTCGCGGCGGGTGAGCAGGGTTTCCAACGCTTGCCGGGTTTCCGGGGTCAAATCCTCGGTCAGCGTCTGATAAAGCCAACGATTGGCCCGCGTTAAGGCCTCCGCGCTAAGGCGTTCGAGAACGGCAATGGAAGGCAACAGGATGCCCTGGCGGCGCAAGTGCCCCAGCAGCGCCTGGACCAGCACCACGCCTTTGTCCGTTTGCCGGGCAACTTCGGCGAGCCACGGTACGGCGGCCCGGTAATGCGGCAAACCAAACGTCTGGAACCCAAACGCTGCTTGCAGTTCCAACAGGTGTTCGCGCCGGGTTTGCTCGCGTTGGCCATACACCGCCCAATCGGGTACCGTCAGCTTCAACTGGGGGGCCACAAACGCGAGCAAGGAGGGGGCCGGCAACTGGTCCGTGCCCAGCACCACGCCCGGAAAACGGAGGTAGCAGAGTTGCACGGCAAAGCCCAGGCGATTGGCCGCGCCGCGGTGTTGATTAATCAGCGACAGGTCGGCTTCACTGAAGGTGTATTGTCGGATGAACTCCTCGGGGCTTTCGGGCAACGCCAGCAGGTGCTCCCGCTCCGTCGCCGAAAGAATAGAACGACGAGGCATGGGCAGCGGGAGCGTGGGGTAATCGGTCGGCTAAAGGTGGTAATTCCGTTCCATTCGGCCAATACGAGCCCGATTAGCCGCTACCCACCCGTATGCAGTTGTTCAAAAAACAACCGTTTCACTGAACAGGATTTCCCCTAAAAACGAAAATTATAAGCTCCCTCAGTATACCATAACGGTCTCTTCCTGGTTATAGTAGGAGATAAAAACTGTTGCTTCACTACGATGCCCTTGCCGCTAAAAGTATTGTCCCGCAAAGACGAGATAACCGCCGATTTTACCCGCTTGGTTGCCCAACATTTCGATGACGTACTGCACGACCGGACCGACACTATGCTGCATACGAAGGAGTTTGCCGACCGGCTCTTTATCCATCCCACGCACCTGAGCAACACGATTAAGCTGACGCTGGGCACCAGCCCTTGCGACTTCATCGAAGCCCGGCTATTGGCGGAAGCCCAGCGATTTCTGTGCGAAACGGCGCTCTCGGTAGCCGAAATCGGCGAGAAGCTGACATACAGCGAGCCCACCAACTTTGTGAAGTTCTTCAAGCGCCTGAGCGGCACTACACCCCTGCGCTACCGCCGGGCTTGGCTGGCGCAGGCAGCACAATAAATACTGAGAAGCAGACCATTTTTCGACGGCCCCGGTGTCGGAATTTTGCAGAAACTAAAATTCTCCGCAACATGACCCCAACCTCCCTTGTCGCCCTCGTTACCGGCGGAAGCCGTGGCCTCGGCAAAAACATGGCCCTCGCTCTGGCCCGCAAGGGCATTGACGTACTGCTCACCTACAACAGCCAGCAGGCCGAAGCCCAAGCCGTGGTGGCCGAAATCGAGCAGCTAGGCCGCAAGGCTGCCGCGTTGCAGCTCAACGTAGGCGAGAGCCAGAACTTTGCTGGCTTCTTCGCCCAGGTGCAGGCCGTGCTGCGCAACACCTTCCAGACGGACAAGCTCAACTTTCTTATTAACAACGCGGGCATCGGCATCCACGCGCCCTTCGCCAGCACCACAGAAGCGCAGTTTGACCAGCTGGTGAACATTCACCTCAAGGGGCCCTTCTTTCTCACCCAGCAGGCGCTGCCGCTGCTGGCCGATGGCGGCCGCATTATCAACATCTCTACGGGCCTGGCCCGCTTCGCGCTGCCCGGCTACGCGGCCTACGCGGCCATGAAAGGGGCCGTGGAAGTGCTGACGCGCTACCAGGCCAAGGAGCTGGGCATGCGCGGCATCACCGTGAATACGGTGGCCCCCGGCGCCATCGAAACTGATTTCGGCGGCGGGGCCGTGCGTGACAATGCTAACATCAACCAGTTTCTGGCCTCGCAAACGGCCCTGGGCCGCGTGGGCCGGCCCGACGATATTGGCGGCGTGGTGGCCTTCCTCTGCTCGGAAGAAGCCGGCTGGGTGAATGCCCAGCGCCTGGAAGCCTCGGGCGGCATGTTTCTGTAAAAAATTTATTAATTATATCAATAATTAATAACGAGCAGCACCCACCTTGCGGCAATACGTTCAGCGTATTGCCGCAAGGTGGGTGCTGCTCGTTGGATTTTCGGGCGATGCCGGGGCCTACCACACGGCTATGCCGCCGTCCATGATGATGACCTTGGTTAAAAGTTTGGTCCAAAAGTCGAATCTGTCGCCCCTTGGAATGCTCTATGGGGGTCGCCCTAAAGCAGGAACGGAAAACAACTCGAAGGCCAAGTGGGCGAATTTTGGCGGAGCAGCGGGGATTGTTAAGCAGCCAGGGGAAAACCTGCGACTACCTTCCGCGCTTGCCTGGCGAGTAGCTGCCCGCTTAGGGGTTATTGTTGCAAACGGGCGGATTTATACGTTAAGCGATTAATTAACTGATTCAGTGGTTGTTGGCAACAATAGATTCGACGCTCATCACAAAGGAAATCCTTTTTGCTGAGCTTGTCACCCCACCTCAATTGCTTGGAATCGGCCTTTTTAGAGCCGTTTTAGAACTGCCCTTAAGGATAAGGTAAGACTGGATGGCCTAGCGAACGATGCCCAGGGTATTCACGCCGCGCTGCACGGGGAGAGCGTACTTCGTTTTGACTAGTTGCAGGCGCTCGGGGCCATGCGCCTCGCCCACCACGCGCCAGAAGTCGAGGCTGCCGGCGGCGGCGGGGTCGTCCAACTGGCCAAAGTTGGCCACCGCCAGCCGCCGACTGCTGTTATCAAACACGGCCGACTCGGGCAGCAGCCCATCAAAGGCAAAGTCGCCGGCCGCCGTTAACTCCCCGGTCGTGGCCTCGAAGGCGAACAAGGACAGGGAAGCGTACCGGCTACGCCCGGGCGTGCCGAGGGGGTCGGTCGTTTGCTCCAGGTTCACGGTCACCAGCAACTGGCCATCGGGGCTCACCGCTAAGCCTTCCGGTAGGATGCCGGTTGGGGCGCGGGACGTCACCAGGTGCACGGGCTGGCCGTGCGCGTCACGCTGCGCCTCCAGGCGCACGCTCAGCACCGCACCCCGCGGCATGCGGTAAGGCAGCGCCGGGGCCGCCCCCCCGGTATAGGTAGCATTGGCAAAGAAGTAGTGCCCGTCGGGGCTAAAACAGGTCAGAAAGGGGCCCTGCTCCAGCGCGACCGGCTCGCCCCAGGGCACCAGCTGCCAGGTGCTGCCCACGGCCTGCACCTCGGCGAAGAGCACGCGCGCCCGGGTTTGGTTGGTGAGCGCCAGCAGGGGCCGGCTGGGATGAAACAGCGCGTTCACCAGCGTTTCCCCGGCCGTCCAGCCGGGAATGGCCACCGCCACGCCGCCCGAGAGCTGCCCCTGGGCCAGGTGGTAGAGCCAGAGCGGCGTACCCGTGCCATCGCCCCTGGGATTGACGGCCAGCGCGACCAGCGCGCCATCGGCGCTGATGGAGACGGAGCTGACGCGGGCCGGGCCCGGGAGGCGCTGCACCACGCGGGGACGTTGCGGGTCGGCCAGGTCCACTACTGTCAGGGTCCGGCCGTTGGGCAGGTCGGCCAGGGTAGCCTGGGCGGTCGGGCGGGGCCCCAGCACCTCGGCCAGGATGGCGTAGCGCCCGTCGGGCGTAAGGGCCAGAGAGGCCGGCGGCCCCACCACGGAGTTGCTAATGGGTAAGGTTTTGACGCTGACCGGTTGCGCTCGGTGCCCGTCAAAGGCGGCCACCGTCAGCGCGTCGGCACCGGCCGGGGGGCCCAGCTGACCGGTGACGTAGGCGGCGGGAATCATGTCGGCATCCGAGAGCGCGAGGAGGGCTTTGGCTTGAAAGGCATCGCTAGGCAACGCGGCTGGGAGCAGCGCCTGCGCGGCGGCCACCTGCGGTAGCAACCCCACCACTAGCACTAGATGAAGTGAAAAGAACATGGCGAACGGGAAAAAATAGTAGGCGGTAGTTGGTGCGGGGGAAGCCGACAGCCTAACCTACCCCCTTAAAAGTTACCTAAGTTAGGGTAGTGAACAGCTACTTGGTAGAGTGGCCGTTTTGCCTGACCATAACTAACTTGTTGGGGGGAGGAGTAA